>DAOORH010000319.1:0-4346 GCA_035389145.1 Cellvibrio sp. | reverse complement strand
AAGCAAATATGCTACTCAAGAATCCACTACGACCCCAGTAGGATCCGTAGTGCAAGTTGAAGAATTGAATACATCCAATACCATTAATCGGACGCTTTCAAGTACTACTGCTGATACAACAAATTTGAAATAATTAAATTCAAAGCAGTTGGTAGCGTGTCTGTAACAATTGCTCCAAACCAAATTGCGATAATATTTCTCGCAAATGATTAGCAGCTGTACTCTTTTTGGCTCCCGTATATTTGGCCAGAATTAGCTCGTTTTTTAAGCTGTGTTCCCATCCTACAAGCTCCGTCACAGTGACATGATAGCCACAAGCTTCAAGATACAAACAACGCAAAACATTGGTAATTTGGCTTCCTAATTCTCTGGTATGTAAGGGGTGCCGCCAGAGCTCAGAAAGCGGTTTTTTGGCTATTTCTAAGCCACGTTTATTCCGCAAACAAGCAGCGATTTCTGCTTGACAGCAAGGCACCAGCACCATGAAATTAGCGGTTTTTTTAAGCCCAAAATCTATTGCGTCATCTGTTGCAGTATCACAAGCATGCAGCGCAGTAACGATATCTATATGAGCAGGAAGTTCATTGGCATGCAATGCTTGCGCAACCGAAAGGTTGATAAAAGACATGTTTTTAAATCCTAAACGCTGCGCTAATTCTTGGGATTTTTGTACTAAATCTAATCTTGTTTCAATGCCGTAAATGTGGCCTTTCCGTTGTGTAGAGCTTGCATCTGGCCTTTGGTCATTAAAGAACAAATCATAGAGAATGAAACCCAAATAAGATTTACCTGCGCCATGATCTGCCAAACTAATGGGTTTGCCAGCATGGCCTACTTCAAGCATCAGTTTTTCAATAAAACCGTATAGGTGATAGACCTGTTTTAATTTCCGTCGCGTGTCTTGGTTGAGTTTGCCATCGCGCGTGAGAATATGAAGCTCTTTGAGAAGTTCAATGGATTGTCCAGCTCGTATTTCTGCAACAGCGTGTTGCGCAGTTACTTTCATTGCGGTATTCGCATTAGGCTGCCTCATTATGCTTCGCGGTCGTCTCATGCAAGCCTAAATTACGCCAACCTTCTAGGCCGATACGTCGCATGGTTTCCATATTGACTTGAAAAATAGATTCAGCATCCGGAATGGCTTTAATGGCGCGATCAATACTGGATTCTCTCAGTAGATGCAAAGTAGGGTAGGGTGCGCGGTTAGTGAAATTGGTGATATCGTCAGTTTCAGTACCGGCAAATTGATATTGCGGGTGCAGGGTGGCAATTTGAAAAATACCTTCTAAATCGAGTTTTGTTAATAATTTATTAGCTTTATGTGCAAGTTGATTGAATTCCAAAAAATCATGCAAGCACATTGGCGCAATCAGTAATGTTGTATCAGTAATTGTTGGTGAAACGGAATTTAAATAGATTAATTCATTTTGTAAATCGGCTAGTAATTCAGATTCTGATTTGGCATCGCTGATCGCATAGCGGATTAAACTTTTCACATAAACTGATTTGGCAAATGGGCACAGATTTAATCCTATCACCGCTCGTTCAAGCCACTGTTTACTATCCAAAAGAACTTGTGATGTTGAATCACTCGATGGAATCATAAAAACCTAAATGATTGGACAAGGGATTCATTATTTCAACTACATAAAGTAATCACTTCGCGCACCATTTCATCTGGCGCGCTCTGAATTATGCATTGCCCTGGCTGCTTGATGAGCACAAATTGAATTTCGCCAGCTTCGGCTTTTTTATCAATTCGCATAAGCGATAAGTATCTATTTGCGCTGTCTTCTAATGTTGTTCCTAATCGAGGTGCGACCACAGGCAAGCCCGCACGTTTGATGATTGTTGTTAAACGAGATACAAATGAATCATCGACATATCCAAGTTGTCTAGATAAATTCGCTGCCATCACCATACCACAACCAACAGCTTCTCCGTGCAGCCATTGACCATAGCCTAAGCCTGTTTCAATTGCGTGTCCGAATGTGTGGCCAAAATTCAGGATAGCGCGGATGCCAGATTCCCTCTCGTCTTGGCTGACAACCTGAGCTTTGATCTCACAACTACGCTTTATTGCGTACGCTAACGCATCAGCATCTTTTGCTAGTAATGCTTCAATATTGGATTCAAGCCAAGTTAGAAATTCCAGATCAGCTATTGGACCGTATTTGATGACTTCTGCCAAACCGGCGCTGAGTTCACGTTGAGGTAATGTTCCAAAAGTATTGATGTCGCACAATACCAATTTAGGTTGGTAAAACGAGCCAATCATATTTTTGCCTAAAGGGTGATTGATGCCTGTTTTACCACCTACGGATGAGTCAACTTGTGCCAGTAACGTAGTTGGTACTTGAACAAATGGTATGCCCCTCATGTAACAAGAAGCAGCAAAACCAGTAATGTCACCGACAACTCCACCACCTAATGCAAATAAAGTGGTTTTGCGATCACAGGCGAGTTTGAGTAATTCATCAAAAATAAAATTCAAAGTCTCCCATGTCTTATATGACTCACCATCTTGAATCACAATTGTGTGGATAACTTGATACTTACTTTGCAAGCATTTCTCTAGTTGGCTTGCATACAAAGGTGAGACGGTTGTGTTGGTAACGATGACGGCACTATTTGCATAAGGCAAGTTCTTAAAGAGATTTGAATTATCTAAAAGGCCTGTTCCTATCTGAATATCGTAGCTTCGAGCGTCTAAATTAATCGAGACTATTTGTGATGTTTGACTTTGATCCATGACAGTATTTTAGAAGAGGCGATATCTTATTTTGAAATTACGCCAGCTAATTCGAGTTGCATAATGGTCATATTAAGAAGGCTAGCTGATGACGGACGTGCGATATCAACTGTGAAGTGCGAAGCTTCTGTATACAAGGGATCTCGTATTTCAAATAATTCTCGTAACCGTTTTAATAAGTCATTCACTTGCAATAATGGACGCTTGGTATCGTGTTTCAATCGCCGATAAATCTCTTCAGGGGATGCTCTTAAATACACAACTGTGCATCTTTCATGCAGATGGTGTCTGTTTTCGGAACGGAGCACGCTGCCGCCTCCAGTAGAAATGACGCCGTTGTGTGAGGTTGTTAATTCGTCAAGTATAGACTGCTCATAGTCGCGAAAAGAATCCTCGCCTTCGCGTTCGAAATATTCGCGAATTGTGCAGCCTAGGCGTTGCTCTATAAGATGGTCTGTATCAACAAAAGGTAGCTGTAATCGTTTGGCGAGTTGGCGACCCAGTGTCGATTTTCCGCTTCCAGGTAGGCCGACAAGCGCTATGCATATTTCTGATCCCACGAGTGATAAAGTTACCTTCCTGAGCAGCGCTAGATCAACGCGCTGCAGTGCGATCTGAAATCATTTTTGGTGTGATAAACACCAAAAGCTCACGTTTTTCAGACTTACGTGTTTTCGTTTTGAACAGGTTGCCCAACAATGGCACATCACCCAAAACAGGGACTTTAGTTTCATCTAGTGTTTCTTCTAATAGAAAAATGCCGCCTATTACAACCGTGCCGCCATTTTCAACTAAAACTTGAGTCTTAATGTGTTTTGTGTTGATCGCGATCCCTTGCAAAGTGGTTTCGCCGCGACTATCTTTATTTATATCCAAATCTAAAATGATGTTGCCTTCGGGGGTAATTTGTGGCGTGACTTCAAGCTTTAAATTTGCCTTACGGAATGCAAGTGAAGTAGCGCCACTGGCAGAAGCTACTTGATATGGGTATTCAGTCCCTTGCTCGATTAATGCTTTTACCTGATCCGCAGTAACAATGCGAGGACTAGCAACAACTTTCCCGTTTCCGTCAGATTCAAGGGCAGATAATTCTAAGTTCAAGAACCGACCTGCAACACTGCTAAATAAAGAAATTCCTATTCCTGCTGGACTGTATCCATTTAAACCAGCGGCTGCAAGGTTAATTAGTTGGGTATTGATGCTACCTGATGTTTCACCTGTAGTTGCAGAAACAGCATCATAACTTCCAGCAAATGCAATCCTGTTGCCACCGTTTGCGCCTTTGGTTAATTGGTAACCAGGCACACCACCTCGTTGACCGGTTTGGTCGCTACCACCCCATTTGACACCCAAAGATTTCCCAAAAGTATCTGCAGCTTCAACAATTCTCGCTTCGATCAGAACTTGCCGTACGGCAATATCGAGTTTCGTAATCATTTCTTGAACCTGTGCCAACTTTGATGGGACATCAGTGACAAAAAGTTGGTTGGTTCTTGGCTCCGCGATTACGCTGCCTCTAGAGGATAGTAGACCCCGTGATGTGCCTCCTGTAGTTGTATTGCTACTGGAATTTGAATTAGGTTGTAATTGCAAT
>DAOORH010000318.1:0-4390 GCA_035389145.1 Cellvibrio sp. | reverse complement strand
CGAATTCGTGAATATTGGATTCAGCATAGGCATAGTTGGAGTAAACACCAAAGCCATCAATCGGTAAGAAATCAAATGGCATTTGGAAGGTGAATTCTGCACCTCTTACATAACCACCTTTACCGTTCACAGGGCCGTATACATCAAATGTGCCTTGCGGGCTGGTGAAAGAACCTATGGTGGCGTAGCCGATATAATTTTCAATATCTTTGTAATAAACGCTGAGGGCGGCTAAAGATTCTGAAGCAAAATACCATTCGTAAGATACGTCAACTTGATCGGCAGTGAAGGGTTTTAGCAGTGGGTTACCTGAGCTACCCCCGGTGCCATTAATCGCGCTGATATATTGACCCGCACGTAGCTCGTCCACAGGTGGGCGAGAAATTGCGCGTGAAATACCAAAGCGCAATTTGCGCGCGTCATCCAAACTCAAATTCAAACTTGCGCTTGGCAACGTTTTAGAAAAGTCAGCGCTAACAGAGCGCCCGTCGTTAATGCTATTGGCAAGGCCGTCGTCGTATTCATAGCTTTCCGTTTTAAGGCTGACTTGGCGCACGCCGGCGTTAGCGTTGTACTCTAAGCCAAACAACTCGCCTTCAAAATCTAACTTCACATAAGCGGCATTGTTTTGTTCTTCTACTTTCCAGTAACGGCTTGGTGCTACTTGTTGAGAATCATAGTTCACGCCGCCGTAAATAAGCTCGGCAGCTTTTTTGTAAGAAGGAGCATTTAAGAAAGGAATCGTATCGAATGCACCCAGAGTGTAAGAGCTTAAGAAACCTGCCGGGAAATTAACGGATGTACCGTTATCGGTCGCATCAGTTCGAGTCATTTTGAAATCAGACCAAATTACTTCTTTGGTGCGATCAGCTGCACGTACGCCAAAGGCTACAGCGCGCAAATCACCTGCATCCAAATCGCGTTTGAAATCAAATTGCGCACTCAGTAAATCGTCATCCAAAACTGAGCCTTCGTTGACGTTATCCAGCCAGTTGTAAGAGGCTTTTTCTGGCGCAAGCAGCGGTGAACCAGCGGGTGCAGAAATGGAGGGCTTGCCGCGAGTATCGTAGCTCCATGTTGGCGCATATTGATCAAGGTAAATGGCATTCCAGTAGTTTTCGCGTTGCGCTGTAGATGATGCGATATCGGCATCAATCGTCCAGTGATCAATACCGGTGTAGTTAAATTTCAAGCCTTGAGTAATACCGCTGTTTTCTTGTTCATAGCCCGCCAGTACATGGCGAACTTGGCCTTCCCAACCATTCAAGGTTGCAGCAACAGCTTGTTTGTTTACTACCACCACGTTGCTGAGCAAATTATCTGGGCGACCATCGTTGTTGGTGTCTTCAATACCCCAGCCGCCCCATGGGCCTGGGTTAAGGCCAATATCCTGACCCCAAGTTTGGTTTTGCCCTTCAGTCATGGCAAAACTGGTGTAGAGGAAATCATATTTAACATTGAGCGTGTCAGTGGGTGCCCACTCCATCACTGTCATAAAACCTTCGCGGTCTTGTTGCAGTTTTTTCACCTCAGCAGCAACGCCCCAAGGTGTGCTGCCCACTGTGCCTTTACCGTCCAAATCCCAGTTGGCGCTGCTGTAGCCCCAGCCTTGTAAAGAACCATAGGCATTTTTTTGCTTTTGTTTGGAAACGCCAATCGCTACCGCAAAAACATCATCCCATTTTTGTACCAAAGAGGCGCTAAAGCGATTGCCGAGTGGGTTGTAATCAGGAATGTCTTCACCACTTTCATTTTGCTGAATACCGCCACGAATGGTTGCGGTAGGGCCGGTGTAAGACAACGGAGAAATGGTTTTTAGATTGATTGAGCCAGCGATACCGCCCTCAATCAAATCTGCTGATTGGGTTTTGTAAACTTCAGCGGCTGATACTAATTCAGATGGGTATTGCTCATAGCGAATCGCACGGCCAGGTTCAGGGCTAGCCACTTCGCGGCCATTAACAGTACCGAATACCATGCGTGGGCCAAGGCCGCGAATCGACGCCTGACTTTCATTGCCGCGGTCGCGTGAACCGTTAACACCAGGCAGGCGAACTAAGGCTTCTGCGATGGTTACTGCTGGAGTCGCGTTGATGTCATCCATCGACAGCGCTTCCATCACATGATTGCTATTTTGTTTAACTTCAATGGCCTTTTCTAAGGCGGCGCGCATACCGGTAATAACGATTTCTTCGGCTTCGGCTGCTGGAGCCGGGGCTGTTTGTGCGTAGCTAATGGCGCTAACCACGCCTAATGCGAAGAGCAAACTTGCTTTGGATATTTGGGTGGTGGGTATCTTATAGGTCATGTTCTCTAATTCCTCTCATGAATAACGCCGTTGTTTTTATTGGTAAATACGCATATATATCATATTTATAGCATTATATTCACGGCATCAGCCCAGTTTGTCAAGCGCAGGATTAAGATTTCTTAGTGATAGAACTTGTTGATAATAATGGTCTTTTTGACCTTATCTCGCATTAATCATTGTTTTGAGGGCGTTAAATGTTTTGATATTGCGGGCATGATTTGTTCGCTAGAGTTTTCGTTATTTAGGTAAATAACCTTGAAGGCTCATTGAAAACCAGTAAAGTTGCCTGAAATCCGTTGCAGGCAACTTTTATCATGAAAAAGCGCTTTCTTTTATGTGTGAGCAATTTGTTATTGTTTGCGAGCTTGATGGTGGCAAGCCTGAGCTACGCCGATAGTCAATTCAAGCTGCTTGTGCTCGCCATTCCCAATAAATATCACTACGAATATATTCCTGTCGCGCGGGAGAGTTTGGAGAAACTCTCTAAGCTTCACGCATTTGAGTTCGCTTGGATAGATAAGCCGCAAGCGTTTGAGGACGATTTAAGTCAGTATGCGGCTGTGGTTTTTCTCAATACACCTGGCGAAGAATTAAATGAAGCTCAGCGTAAAAAATTTGAAGACTATATGCGTGCGGGTGGCAATGCGGTAGTAGTGCATCGCGCCATTATTACACCGGCAAATGTGTGGCCCTGGTATGAACAAATGGTGGGACGCTCGTTTAAAATTCATCCAATGTTGCAATCCGCTGTGGTCAATACGGTCGATAAACACTTTCCCGCAACCTTTGGTTTACCTGAACGTTGGATCTGGAGTGATGAGTGGTATGAATTTACGAATCCGCACAACGTGAAAATTAATCCCATTTTAACTGTCGACGAAACCAGTTATGACCCAACTAAAATCTGGCCGGGCCAAGTGGCAACGGGCATGGGTAAAAATCATCCAGTCAGTTGGTATCACCAACATGAACAAGGGCGTGTGTTCGTCACTGCGCTCGGCCACAATGTGGAAATGTATAAAGACCCGCACTATTTGAATCATTTGCTGGGTGGTATTTATTGGACTGCAACCGGCAAAGGCATTCAGCGATAGGCAAAGTGGTACGCACGAAAAATTACGACACTGGCTTTGCATGGCAAGCTAAACTAGAAAGATCTTTTCTGAGGTAGCTTTTATGTTTGATCTTGCAAATGTCCCTGAAGCTCTACATCTCTCTGCGAATCGTCATTGGGAGCAATTTGAACAGAATCGTCTCAAGCAGGAATTACCTGAACTTGAGTCCTTGTTAGCTGAACGAATCTCTCTCGATGCATTTAATGCACAATTAACCCGCGTATTTGCCGCGAGCGAATTTATCGCCAAAACCTGTGCAATTCATCCATCGTTTTTAATTGAATTAGTTCAAACCGGTGTGCTGTTTGCACCTATGGGCGATGATGCGCTTGCTGCTTTTGAAACCGCTATTACAGCCTGCAAAACCGATCTCGAATTAGACAAAACCCTGCGCCAATTTCGTAACAAAGCCATGATTCGTATTATCTGGCGCGATCTTAATCGCTGTGCGCCCATGCGCGATATTACGGGTGAGCTGTCGCGCTTTGCCGATGCGGCGATTCAGCTGACCGCTAATTACCATTATCGCGAATTAGAAAAAATGTACGGTGCACCCATAGGGCGTGACTCGGGTATTGCACAGCCCTTATTGGTTTTAGGCATGGGGAAATTAGGCGCGCGCGAATTAAATGTTTCTTCTGATATTGATTTGATTTTTACCTTTCCGGAATCTGGTTCTACCAACCATGAGTCTCGCGTTTTAAGTAATCAGGAATTTTTTACCAAGCTCGGCCAAAAATTAATTAATAGTTTGGACAAAGTCACTGCAGACGGATTTGTATTCCGTGTGGATATGCGTTTGCGTCCCAACGGTCAAAGTGGGCCTTTGGTGCTGAATTTTGCGGGCATGGAAGATTACTACCAAACCCAAGGCCGCGATTGGGAGCGTTACGCCATGATTAAAGCGCGCACTGTGGCTGCGGCAGTGGGTAGTGTAGATAACCAAGATTACATTAAAAGTGAA
>DAOORH010000317.1:0-4397 GCA_035389145.1 Cellvibrio sp. | reverse complement strand
TTTGTTTCTGAAACTCTAGTTCATGCGCTTGATGAGCTCGAATCTATTTATTTCAATTTGAAAGATGACTCGTCTTTTCAAGCTGAGTTTGACAAAGATATGGCGCACTATGTAGGTCGCCCATCTCCGCTATACCTCGCTGAGCGCTGGACTCGTGAATTGGGCGGCGCGCAGATTTATCTGAAGCGAGAAGACTTAAATCATACTGGCGCGCACAAAGTAAATAACACCATCGGCCAAGCTTTATTGGCGAAATTCACCGGTAAAACCCGTGTAATCGCTGAAACTGGTGCTGGCCAACATGGCGTTGCAACGGCAACAGTTGCTGCGCGTTTGGGCTTAAAGTGCCGCGTTTATATGGGTTTGGATGATATTAAGCGTCAAACCTTGAACGTCTATCGCATGAAGTTATTGGGTGCAGAAGTATTCCCCGTAACCTCTGGTTCACGCACCTTGAAAGATGCCATGAACGAAGCCATGCGCGATTGGGCGACTAATGTGGATGACACCTTCTACATTATTGGCACCGCTGCAGGCCCACATCCGTACCCACAATTAGTGCGCGATTTCCAATCCATTATAGGCCGCGAAGCGCGTCGCCAATGTTTAGCGCAAGCGGGCAAATTACCAGATGCTTTGGTTGCTTGTGTTGGCGGTGGCTCTAACGCAATTGGCTTGTTCCACCCATTTTTAACCGATGAATCGGTAAAAATGTACGGTGTAGAGGCGGGCGGTTTAGGTATTGAAACTGGCAAACATGCCGCACCTTTAAGCAAAGGTATCCCTGGCGTTTTGCATGGCAATCGCACCTATTTGATGGAAGATGAAAACGGTCAAATTATTGAAACGCATTCAGTGTCGGCCGGTTTGGATTACCCAGGTGTAGGCCCAGAACACTCATGGTTGAAAGATATTGGCCGCGTTAATTATGTTGCCATAAACGATGACGAAGCCTTGGCTGCCTTCCGTAAGTTAACGCTCACCGAAGGCATTATGCCAGCGTTGGAATCAAGCCACGCCGTTGCCTATGCTGAAAAGCTCGCGCCAACTATGAGCAAAGATCAAATCATCATCGTCAACCTTTCTGGTCGTGGCGATAAAGACATTCACACTGTTGCTGCGCTTGACGGCATCACCGTCTAATAAGTAAAAAATAGGAAATTTAGCGATGAGTCGTATTCAACAACGTGTAGCCGAAGCAAAAGCGGCCGGTAAAAAACTATTAGTTGCCTATATTGTTAATGGTGATCCTCAGCCGGAAGTTACCTTGCCGACCATGCACGAAATGGTTGCTAAAGGTGTGGATGTGATCGAATTGGGCGTACCTTTTTCTGATCCAATGGCAGAAGGCCCTGTGATTCAAAAAGGCCATGAGCGCGCTCTGGTTCGTCACACTAGCCTTAAAGGCACTTTGGAATTGGTTAAACAATTTCGCGAAACGAATAGCACAACGCCGATTGTGTTGATGGGTTATGCAAATCCCGTTGAACGTTTCGGCTACCAAGCCTTTGCAACCGCTGCCGCTGAAGTGGGCGTTGATGGTTTGCTCACTGTCGATTTACCGCCAGAAGAAGTCGTGATTTTAAAGGATGCTTTGGATGCAGTTGGTCTCGACAATATTTTCTTGTTGGCACCAACCACTACAGTCGCACGTGCGCAAAAAATTGCTGAGCATGCGAGTGGTTTCTTGTACTACGTTTCATTAAAAGGCGTCACCGGTGCAGGCCATTTGGATGTTGACGATGTGAAAGCTAAACTTGCTGCTTTCGGTCCTTTAACGGAGCTGCCTGTTTGTGTTGGTTTTGGTATTAAAGACCCGGCAACTGCAAAAGTGGTTGCGCAATTGGCCGATGGTGTTGTGGTCGGCAGCGTGCTGGTAGAGAAAATGGGCTCGCTCGAAGGCCAGCCAACAGCGGTAATTGCGTCCGCTGTAGGTGAAATTATCGGCGGCATGCGCGCGGCGATTGATAGCCTCTAATTTGCTAAATATTATTTTTAACAGCTGCTAATGCTTGCGGAGTATTAGTAGTTAATCAAAAAAACTAACAAGCCAAAAGAGATTTTACGATGAGTTGGTTAGAAAAAATTATTCCGGGCATTGCAGCTCGCTCCGAAGCCAAACGCTCCAACAAAGTTCCAGAAGGGCTGTGGGAAAAATGCATTAAATGCGATGCAGTTTTGTACAAGCCTGAATTGGAAAAAACCTTGGATGTTTGCCCCAAGTGCGATCACCATATGCGTATTCGTGCGCGCACCCGGTTGGATATTTTTTTAGATCCACAAAATCGTAAAGAATTGGCCACTGAAGTTGAGCCGATTGATCGTTTGAAGTTTAAAGACGTTAAAAAATACAAAGACCGTTTAATTGCAGCGCAAAAAGAAACCGGCGAAAAAGATGCCTTGGTCGCTATGCGCGGTGAATTAAAAGGCATGCCGATTGTAGCGGTTGCATTTGAATTTGCGTTTCACGGCGGTTCTATGGGTTATGTGGTGGGTGAGAAATTCACGCGCGCTGCAACTATTGCCCTGAAAGAAAATATTCCTTTTATTTGCTTCTCCGCCACTGGTGGTGCACGTATGCAAGAAGCCTTGATTTCTTTGATGCAAATGGCAAAAACCTCTGCGGTCATTGAGCGTTTGAAAATGCAAGGCACCCCCTATATTTCAGTAATGACAGATCCCGTGTACGGCGGCGTTTCTGCGAGTTTGGCGCTCTTGGGAGATTTAAATATTGCTGAGCCAGGTTCACGTGCCGGTTTTGCAGGCCCTGGGATCATCGAACAAACTATTCGTCAAAAATTACCCAAAGGTTTCCAGCGCGCAGAGTTTTTGTTGGATCACGGCGCCATCGATTTAATTATTCATCGCCGTGATATGCGCGATAAACTTGCTTCTCTCCTCGCTAAATTTACTCATCGCCCCGTGTTGAATTAATTCTCTCATGCGATTTACGTCATTAAACGGTTGGTTGGGGTGGCTTGAACAAAGCCACCCTGAAGAAATTGATTTAGGTTTAGATCGCATTCGCCAAGTTGCCGAGCGTTTAGATTTGCTCAGCCCTCGCGCAGAAGTGATTACAGTTGCCGGTACAAATGGCAAAGGCTCTTGCGTTACGGCTGCTGCAGGCCTGTTACAAACAGCGGGCTTTTCGGTAGGGGTTTATACCTCGCCACATCTTCTGCATTACGCCGAGCGCATTCAAATTAATGGAAAACCCGTTGCGGACGAATTGATTTGTGCTGCCTTTGAAATTATTGCCAATGCTTGCAGTTCATCCGCTGACGCCTGTAGCTTATCCGCTGACACCTGTGGCTTATTCGCTGAAGGCTCTGCCGAAATAAGTCTCACCTATTTTGAATACGGTACGCTCGCTGCCTTAGTTATTTTTAAACAGCAAGATGTTGATTATATTGTGTTGGAAGTTGGCCTTGGCGGACGACTTGATGCTGTTAATATTATCAATGCGGATGTCGCCGTAATTACGTCTATTGCTATCGATCATCAAGATTGGTTGGGCGATAACCGCGAAGATATTGGCCATGAAAAAGCTGGCATATTGCGTGAGCAACAACTCTTTGTCTGCGCTGATCCAAATCCCCCGCAAACGATTTTAGCTTTGGCGAATCAATTAAACACTAGAGCCCATTTTATCGAGCGTGACTTTTCATTCGATGTGCAAGGGCAATCCTGGTTGTGGCACGGCAAAACGGCAACGGGCGACGATGTACATTTGCCATCCATGCGTGCGCCCCATTTACCCTTGCCAAGCATGGCTGCTGCATTACAAGCAGTACAATTATTAAATATTGAATTAACTAAAGAACAAATTGAACAGTGCTTATCAAATTTGGTCTTAGCTGGGCGGTTTCAAAAGTTGGGTTTTCACGGGCGCGAATTTATTTTAGATGTCGCCCACAATCCCGCTGCAACTGAGTATTTTGCGAAGCGTTTGCGTGCAGAACCAGCTGTTGGAAAAACCTTCGCCATAGTCGCTATGATGAGTGATAAAGATCGCAGCGCCAGCTTGGCTAATCTGGCAGGTTTGGTGAGCGAATGGTATTTTCTGGATCTTGCCGATATTCCACGCGCAGCTACGCCGATTGCCTTGGCAGAGAATTTGGCGGTGTTTAATTTGCAGGTTAAAGCTGCTGGCGATATACAGAGTTTAATGCGTGAAATATTAACTCACGCGCAACCACAAGACCGTATTCTAGTCTTTGGTTCATTTTTTACCGTTGCCGCTGCCTTGGCTTATATGCAGGCGGATTCACAGGTTTCCCGAGGTTTTCAGTGAGATATACATTAAAGCATCGCTTGATTGGCGCAGCCGTTTTAGCCGCAGTTGCGGTGCTGTTGCTGCCCAGTTTTTTTAAAGAAAAAAAGGAATATCAGGTCAG
>DAOORH010000316.1:0-4408 GCA_035389145.1 Cellvibrio sp. | reverse complement strand
GGTATTGGTTTGCGCGGCCCGGGTGAAACCCAGTTAGAAACTGACCGCCGTTTACTGCGCGGTCGCATCACCATGATTGAACAGCGACTTGAAAAAGTTCGCTCCCAGCGCGAGCAGGGCAGGCGTTCCCGCCAGCGCTCGGCGATTCCTACTGTTTCTTTGGTGGGTTATACCAATGCGGGTAAATCCACCTTATTTAATCGCGTGACAGGTTCAGACGTTTACGCCGAAAACCAATTGTTCGCTACCCTCGATCCCACCATGCGTCGCGTTGAAATGGCGGATATTGGCGCAGTGATCATGGCCGATACTGTGGGTTTTATCAGCCATCTCCCCCATAAACTCGTTGAGGCTTTTCGCGCGACCTTAGAAGAGGCTGCTAATTCTACGCTTTTGCTGCATATTATCGATGCCGCCGCTGATGAGCGTTTGCGCAACATCGAACAGGTAGATTTAGTGCTGGAGGAAATTGGCGCAGCCGACCTTCCGCAGCTTAAGGTCTACAATAAAATAGATTTAATTCCTGAAGTCGCTCCGCGTATTGATCGCGATGATGCCGGTAAGCCGGTGGCCGTTTGGTTGTCGGCGCAATCAGGCCTCGGTTGTGAGTTGTTAGATGAAGCCATCGCCGAATTGCTCGGCACGGAAATGGTGATAGCGCAGCTATTATTGCGCCCGCAGGATGGCCGTTTGCGCGCTGCACTTTATGAACAACAGGCAATAGCGCAAGAGTCTTTTCGCGATGATGGCGTGTGCATTGCGAGTTTACGTGTTCCAAAAAGCGATTTATTGCGTATATTGAGCGCTCAGAAAATTCCGTTTGAGGATCTTGTCTGGGCGGAGTAATCCTTAGTGCAGATGAGTGACGCAGGCGAGTTAATTTCATCGCCCTGGTTGAAATACCGAGACGTGCCCTCACATCAAGCAAAATTATCTTAATTAAACTTTTAATAATCAAACAGTGTGGAGATTTGGTATGGCCTGGAATGAACCGGGGAAAGACAAGGACCCATGGGGTGGTCGAGGCGGCGGCAATGATGGCCCGCCGGATTTAGACGAAGCCTTTAAAAAGCTGCAAGACAAGCTCAACGGCATGTTTGGCGGTGGCGGTTCTGGCCGCAATAACAACTCTTCCAATGGTGCCTTTGGGATTTTATTCGGCATAGTCGCGGGGCTGATTGTTTTGGTTTATGTCTTCTCCGGTATTTATACCGTAGATGCTAAAGAGCGCGCGGTGATTTTAAAGTTGGGTGCTTTCCATGAAATCACCACCGAAGGCCTGCATTGGTCTGCGCCTTTAATCACTACCGTATTTGTGGTTAACGTTACCGGTGAGCGTCAGTATCCAACCCGTGGGCTTATGCTGACACAAGACGAAAGCATTGTTGAATTGCCGATCACCGTGCAATACAACGTGGTCGATGTAAAAAAATATGTACTCAGCGTGCGAGAGCCAGAAATCAGCTTGAAGCATGCAACTGACAGTGCCTTGCGCCACGTAGTGGGTTCTACCGAGCTTGAGCAAGTGCTCTCGGAAGGCCGCGCCAAAATGGCTGCTGAAGTGAAATTGCGTTTGCAAACCTACCTGGATAACTACGATGCAGGTATTCAAATCATCAATGTGAACATTCAGCAGGCGCAACCGCCAGAAGAAGTTCGCTCTGCGTTTGATGATGTGATTAAAGCTAAAGAAGACGAAACACGCTTGAAGAATGAAGCTCAATCTTATTCTAACGGCATGATTCCAGAAGCGCGCGGTAGAGCCCAGCGTTTACTGGAGGAAGCAGAAGCCTATAAATCTGAAGTGGTTTCTCGTGCAGAAGGTGAGTCCTCTCGGTTTGAAAATTTATTGGCGGAATACAAGCGTGCGCCTGAAGTAACTCGCAAGCGTTTGTATATGGATGCCGTTGAGTCGGTAATGATTAAGTCATCCAAAGTAATGGTGGATGTGGATAACAACAGCATGATGTATTTGCCTTTGGATAAAATGGCAAAGCAGCTTCCGCCCGCAGTTGTTGAAGAAATGGCAGGGCGTCCAGCGCAAGTTGAGCCTGTTGCTAAGCCAATGACTCGTCGGGAGGCGCGCTAATGTCTACTAAAAGCCTATTAAGTCTGATTGGCCTGCTGGTGCTAGTAGCATTGGTGTCAAGCAGCGTTTATGTCGTGAATCAATACGAGCGTGCTGTAGTCTTGCGCTTTGGTGCTTTGGTTAAGTCTGATGTTAAGCCTGGTATCCATTTTAAGCTGCCCTTAACCGATAAGGTGCGTCGCTTCGATGGCCGTTTACTAACCGCCGACATGAGTCCAGAAAGTTTCTACACCGTTGAAAACAAACGTTTGGTGGTGGACTCTTACATCAAATGGCGCATTAAAGATGTAGATACTTACTACCGTACAACGAGTGGTGACGAGCGTTTGGCGGCTGACCGTTTAAGTCAACGTGTGGCCGATGGCCTGCGTAACCAATTTGGTCGTCGTACTTTGCATGATGTGGTATCGGGTAAGCGCGACGAATTGATGGCAGAGTTGAAAACAACCCTCAATGAATCTGCGAACACTCTTCTTGGTATAGAAGTTGTTGATATTCGCGTCAAGCGTATCGACTTCCCGCCCGAAGTGAGTCAGTCCGTATTTGCGCGTATGGCGGCAGATCGTGAAAAAGAAGCCCGTGAGTATCGTGCCCAAGGTAAAGAGCAGGCGGAAGTTATTAAAGCGGATGCTGACCGTCAGCGCGTGGTGTTGGAAGCTAATGCCTTCCGCGACGCCGAGCGTTTGCGCGGTGAAGGCGATGCTAAGGCCGCAGCCATTTATGCTACTGCTTACAACAAAGACCCAGAATTCTATGCCTTTACTCGTAGCCTCAATGCCTACAAGAAGAGCTTTAGCGGCAAGGATGACTTGATGGTATTGGATCCAAAAAGTGATTTCTTCCGCTACATGAATGATCCACAGGGCAAAAAGTAAGGTTTTAAGGGGAATTTGCAGGAATATCCTAGCGTCACCTACAAATCCCCCTTCAATCAGTGTTAAAATGCTGCAACCGAGCCGAAAGCTCGGTTTTTTTATGTTCAGGCTGCGCCTATAGTTTGTTTTTGGCCGCCTATATTTTGTGCTTAGGCTTTGCCTGTAGCCGAAAGTCCTCCGAATTCTTGGATCTCTAGAGTCGCCTTATGACCTACGCCGATCGCTGGTTGTTGCCGGATGGGGTGGAAGAAATTCTGCCTGCTCAGGCTAAACCTATCGAATTATTGCGCCGCCAGTTGCTGGATCTTTATGCCACTTGGGGCTATGACTTGGTAATTCCACCCTTGCTGGAATACACCGACTCACTCCTTATCGGTCTCGGCCGAGATGTAGACTTACTCACCTTTAAAGTGACCGATCAGCTAACTGGCCGTACCCTCGGTATTCGTGCCGATATTACCCCGCAAACTGCCCGTATTGATGCTCATAGTATGGCGGCTACTGGCGCCAATCGCCTTTGCTACGCTGGCAATGTTGTGCACACCAAGCCGAAAAACCCTTTGGCAACGCGCACCCCTACGCAAGTTGGTTTAGAGTTCTACGGTGAAGCCGGGATTGCGGCAGACATAGAAGTGATCTCACTCCTTCTGGAATCCCTGCGGGTTTCGGGTTTGCCGAAATTACATATAGACCTTGGTCACGTGGGTATTTACCGTGCCCTGGCTGCCTGCGCTAAGTTGAGTAGCGCGCAGGAAGATGAGTTTTTTGATTTATTGCAGCGTAAAGCCACCACCGAAATCCGCGCTTGGGTTGCTGCTAAAGTGACTGATCCAGCCTGCGCTAAGTTGCTCTTGGTATTACCGTCGCTGGCCGGTAATCGCGATATTTTGGTTAAGGCGCGTGAGCTATTTGTAGCTATCCCCAATGCCGTTGCGGCCGTTGACCAGCTGCAGCAAGTGGCTGAGGTAATGGCGCAGCGCTATCCCGCGGCTGAACTTTATTTTGATTTAAGCGAATTGCGCGGTTATCACTACCTTACCGGTTTGGTGTTTGCCGCGTTTGCGCCCGGTTTTGGCAATCCTATTGCCAGTGGCGGCCGTTACGATCATATCGGCGAAGTTTTTGGTCGCGCCCGCCCGGCTACTGGTTTTGCCCTGGATATTTGTGCGCTGAGCAAATTGGGCTTATTGCCAGAGTTGAACGCCCGCGCGATTGCAGTTGTTGATAATGGTCAGGCTGACCAATGGCACGCTGTGCAAGCTTTGCGCGCTCAGGGCGAGCGTGTTGTTTATGGCGCAGCAGAAAATATTAAAGCCGAGCGCGAATTGCGCTTGGTGGGTGATGCTTACCAAGTGGTAAATATTTAAGATTCTATTTTTCATTATTGTCTAACAGAGAGTTTTCCAGTCATGGGCAAAAACGTCGTCATTTTGGGCACCCAATG
>DAOORH010000315.1:0-4427 GCA_035389145.1 Cellvibrio sp. | reverse complement strand
CCGGTTCGGGTGAAGTAGGGCGCAATCGTTGGGAAAATATCCCGCTCCTAACACCGCAAGATCAAATTAAGTTTGTATTGTGCAGCCGCGAAGATTACGAGTGGGCACGCTTTAAGTTAGATGAATATCAGCTCGCCGAAAAAGTGTCTGATGTGCTCTTCTCACCTAGTTTTGGTCAGATTAAGCCGCTTGAATTGGCGGAGTGGATTCTGGCGGATAATTTAAAAGTTCGCTTTCAATTACAGCTGCATAAAATTCTGTGGAACGATGTTCCTGGTCATTAGTTTTCTATTATTTGCTTTTCGTTAGGTTTTGATTATGTCGCAAAAAAAAGCCGTAGTGCTCGTCTCAGGTGGTTTGGATTCTACAACGGCGCTCGCCATAGCACGCAGCGAAGGCTATGACTGCTACACCATGAGTTTTGATTATGGTCAGCGCCATCGTTCGGAATTATTTGCAGCTGAGCGCACCGCAAAGGCTATGGGTGCCATTGCCCACAAAGTCATTAACTTGGATTTGCGCACCATTGGCGGTTCAGCCTTAACGGATGATTCTATTGCTGTTCCCGAGCATGAAACGGCGGGTATTCCTATTACTTATGTGCCTGCGCGCAACACGGTGTTTTTATCGATTGCCTTAGGTTGGGCAGAAGTTTTGGGTGCAGAGGATATTTTTATCGGCGTAAACGCGGTGGATTTTTCAGGCTATCCAGATTGTCGCCCTGAATATATTGCTGCCTTTGAAAAAATGGCAAACCTTGCGACGCGCGCGGGTGCTGAAGGTGGCCAATTAAAAATTCGCACACCGCTGATTGATTTAACCAAGGCCGATATTGTGAAGTTGGGTTTAGGTTTGGGGGTGGATTACAGCTTAACCGTATCCTGCTATCAGGCGAATGATAAAGGTGAAGCTTGTGGTAAATGTGATAGTTGTCGTTTGCGCAAAATGGGTTTTGAGCAGGCGGGAATTGTTGATCCTACGCTTTATTCTGTAGTGTGAGTTGTCTATTCCGGAGTCTTACTGCTCAAGAGTCTGAGCCGGCGGAAAACTAAAGCGTCTTTCTAAATCCTGTTCAAATTCTGCAATTGGAATTGGGCGGCCAAAATAATAGCCTTGAAAAACAGGGCAGCCGTTCAATTCTAAAAAGTCTTTTTGCTCTTTGGTTTCTACACCTTCTGCAAGCACATTTAAATTCATATTTTTTGCCATGGCGATAATGGTGCAAACGATAATTGCATCGTTGGGGTCTAGGGTAATATCGCGTACAAAAGACTGATCAATTTTTAATTGGTAAAGCGGTAGGCGTTTTAAGTAAGATAAGGATGAATAGCCAATGCCAAAATCATCCATTGCAAAATCAATTCCTTGCTCTTGTAGCGCCTGCATTTTTTCAATGCTTTGATCCACATTTTTAAGTAGAGAACTCTCTGTTAGCTCCAATTTTAAACGCTGCGGATTAATCTTACTTTCCTGCACAATTTTAAGCACCTCATCCACAAAATTGGTTTGGTTAAATTGCACGGGACTTACGTTAACGGAAATGGTCAGTTTGCAATAGCGCGGGTGGCTGCTCCATGCGTTAATTTGTGCGCAGGCAAATTTAATCACATCTTTTCCTATGCCCACAATCAAACCAGTTTGTTCGGCAACAGGAATAAAATCTGATGGAGGAATCCAGCCTTTAATAGGGTGTTGCCAGCGCAATAATAATTCTGCACCCAGTGCGCGACCATTGGAGTCTACTTGAATTTGATAGTAGGGAATGAGTTGGTCGGCTAACTCGTATGCTTTACGCAAATCGCTTTCGATAGTGGCGCGTAGGTCCAAGCGCGATTGCATATGCGGGTCAAAAAAGCGAATTGCATTGCGGCCGCTATCTTTGGCTTGGTACATGGCGACATCGGCATGGCGCAATAAATCGTCAATTGATGTTGTGCTGCTATTAAATAAATTTACGCCAATACTCATGGTGCAATGAAATACCGTTTGTTGCAGCGGATAGGGCAAATTAATCAATTCGTGTAATTGCTCGGCGCGGGTTTTGGCTTCAATAGCGGCTAATTCGGGGTCTTGGCTTAAGTTATCGAACACGACTACAAATTCATCGCCACCCAAACGTACCGCTAAATCCGTGGAGCGAATAAAATTGCTGATGCGCTCTGCAACTTGAATTAAAAGCTGATCGCCAACGTGATGGCCGCGCGTATCATTAAGCAATTTAAAATGATCGAGATCGATAAATAAGAGGGCAGCGTGGTAGCCCGAACGTGCACTCTGAGCGGTAATTAATTTTAGCCTGTCCAACATCATGCGGCGATTGGGTAGGCGTGTGAGTGGATCAAAGAATGCGAGGTTAAAGATTTTTTCTTGATCGTTGGCGCGGCGTAATTCGCCGGAAATGCGCTCAGCAAAAATTAACATTAAGGACTGTGCTTGCGCCGAAATTGCGCGTGGGGTTTCGGCGAGTATGACTAGGCTACCAATTGCTTCTCCATTGGTGTTCTTAATGGCAACCCCCCAAACGCTTTGAATATTTTCTTGCTTGAAAATAAGGTTGTCGGGGTGGGTTTCAGAAGCATTTTGCGCGATAAAACAACTGTGATCGCGAATAATATCGGCGCAGGGTGTGTTTTCAAGCACATAGCTAAAATTCGCTTTGCGTTCGCCTTTTTGAATATAGGTATGAGTATTTGCTTCGCCGATATTAATGGGATCATTAATGCTAATAAATGCGTGATCTGCACTTATGGCTTCCATTAATGCTTTTAACAGAGTCTCAAAAAAATCGGGTGCGGAGGCAGAATCTATGGCTGCAGTTCGCAAAGCGGCATCCAAACGTTTTCGCTCGGTAATATCTTGAAAGGTTCCCTGCATAATGATCAGGTTTTCTTCAGAGCTTAGGCTGCCTTGTGCGTGCAGCCAGAAAATATTTCCCGCGATTTTCATGCGAAACTCTACCGAGAGTGGGCTCGCTTTAGTAACACACTGATTTAGTGCTTGCCGCAGCGCTTTGCGATCTTCAACTACTACATGCGATGTAATAAATTTTTTGAGTTGCCCTTCAATCACATTACTGGAGAGGTGAAATAACTCTGTCATGGATGCGCTAAACACATATTCATCGCTGTTTGGGTTCCAGCTCCAGTGGGCAACACGGGCCATCAGTTGTGCGCGTTCAAGCCGCTGCTCGCTTTGACGCAAGGCAAAAGCAACTTGTTTGCGTTCGTTAAGTTCTTGCTCCACTTGTTGAAGTGCACGTCGCTGGGGTCCTAAATCTATATCAAGGCAATACATTTCTTTATCTTTGGGCGTTTCTATCAGCACATGATTGGAATAAACCCATACTTCATTGCCATCTTTATCTTGCAGAGGAATTTCGCCCGAGGGAATGGCGTGGTCAAGTAGATGCCAATTTTCAATCGCCTCGTAAACGCCGCTGCGCATAAAATCGGGAATAATTAAATCTTCCAATTTATGCCCCATCACGTCCTTGGCTTTAAACCCGTAGAGCTCTTCGCTTGCTCTGTTCCAGAAAATGACTTCGTGGTAGCGGTTGTAACCTTGTACGGCAATATTGGTAGTGCTTTCAAAAATATTGCGAAAGCGTTTCTCGTTGGCCAAATCGGCTTGGTGATCAAACATGCGTTTGGTGATGTTGCGCGCTAGGCAAATAAAACGGTCATCGTCTCGGGTTTCGCCCGAACGTTTTGAAATAGAAAGTTCAAACCAAACTGCGTTTGGGTAATGCTCGTACTCAATGGTTTTACCTTGGGATGTACCCCAGTCATCCGCTTCAGAAAGCGCTTTTTGCCAAGAGGCTAACGCTTTAGGCGAAAAAAAATCAGCTGTATGTTTGCCAAGAATAGTTGTGGCAGAAAAGGTATCTATGGGTGAAGAGCCGGTCGCGGAAATGCAATAGCCGTTACGATCAATTTCAAAGAGCAAATCGGGAATGGTTTGAAGAACGGCTGCAAGATGTTTTTGTTGTTCCTCGCGAGCGATATTCAGTTCAATAAGCCGTGCAGATTTGAAAGCTATTTCCGCGCTGGCAATAGTGATCATTAGTCCAAGTAAGGTTAAACCTGCGGAATAGAGCCAAATTAAATAGTAGCTAATATGAATGTCGGTGACCGTAAAGGGGCCGAGCCCGTTAACCGTGGACCAAACGGCCATAAAGCTAAAGCCAATCGTACAAATTGCACTGCCCAATAACCCTAAACGCAAGGCTGCCCATGCGACGCAGATGAAGCCTGTGTAGACAATAGGAAGATGAAGGTTATCGTTGCCACCAAAGTTGTTGAAGGGAAAGCATATTAGTGCCACCAGAAAGCTGACGGCTAAAATAACCAGGGTTTCGGCCTTCTGGTTGCGGAGTTTGGCTAGGCTATCGATCGTGATACCGATCAAGAACGGGGTGGCCAGTAATG
>DAOORH010000314.1:0-4471 GCA_035389145.1 Cellvibrio sp. | reverse complement strand
TGTGGAATCTTTTCGTTACTATTGTGCCGCACCCTGATGCTATAGATGCATTTTTTGCTAACGCGCAAACTACGCTAGAAAATAACGAAGGCATGGCATTTGCCACTATCGATAAAGCCACCAACAAAATTGCTGGCTCAACGCGCTTTATGAAATCGAACTTACCGAATAAACGGGCTGAAATCGGGTTTACTTTTTTGGGTAAATCTTGGCAGAAAACCCACATCAATACCGAATCGAAATTATTAATGCTCACCCATGCGTTTGAAACCATGGGGCTGAACCGTGTTGAGCTATTAACAGATTATTTAAATACGACTTCACGTAACGCCATTTTACGTTTGGGAGCAAAGGAAGAAGGGATACTGCGTAACCATATGATAATGCCCGACGGCCGCGTGCGAGATTCTGTGATTTACAGCATCATCAACAGCGAATGGGCGGGAGTGAAACAACACCTGAGTTTTAAGCTTAATCACCAATATTAACTCCGCTAAGCACCTTATCTTAGCCTCCGTTTAATGCCACAAAACATTTCTTCTCATCACAAAAGCAGCCTCTAGGTTGCTTTTAGCGCCAAATTCTTTCTGTACATTAATTAAACATATTGACTGGCAGCATTTATTAAAACACTCTTGCCTGGCTGTTTTTCGATCAACTTAATTAAGAAGGATTTAATTATGGCCAATTTTAACGATGCCATTGTGATCACATTGGCAAAAGAAGGAGGGGCAAAGTTTACTGATGTCCCTAATGACCGCGGCGGGGCGACCAAGTACGGTATTTCGCAAGCCGCTTATCCCACCCTCGATATTCGCAACCTCACCGAACAACAAGCCCGCGATATTTATAAACGCGATTATTGGGACCGCGTACGCGGCGACGATATTAAATCGCAAATTATCGCTGAAAATATTTTTGACACCGCAGTAAACATGGGCGTGCGCACCACCAGCCGGCTGGTACAAAACATGTTGGATATAGAACCGGCCGATGGCGTTATTGGTAGCGCTTCTTTAGGCGTTATCAATCAACAAGCCGAAAAGGAGTTTCTCGCGCACTTCACCTTGGTAAAAATTGGCTACTACGCCAGTATCTGCAATAAAAACCGCACACAAAGTAAATTTTTATTAGGCTGGGTTAACCGCGCGCTAGGAGGTGCAGCATGAGCTTTTTATCAACGTTATTTAGTGGTGGCGATACCGTAAAAGCGATTGGCGATACGGTTGATAAATTATTTACGTCCGATGAAGAGCGATTAGAAAAGCAAAATGAATTTCTAAAAGCTAATCGCGAATTTGATTATTTAGAAAATAAATTAATTGCCGAGCAAAACACTGCGCAAACCGAAGTCAATAAAGTGGAAGCCGCCAGCAGCAGTTTATTTGTTGCAGGTTGGCGGCCAGCGATCGGCTGGGTAGGTGCGCTTGCATTATTTTACCAATTTATTCTCTACCCACTTATGGGCTGGATTTTGGTGTGGTTCCCCGATGTGCACGCGCCGCCCGTACCCAATAGCGAAGCACTCTACCCATTAATTATGGGCATGCTCGGTATAGGCACATTGCGCTCCTTCGATAAGTTGAAAGGTACAGACACCAAATCAATGGGTAAATAGCTACACCAACTCCTTTATGAGTGGGCGCTGGCCACTCATAAAGGAGTACTGCTCAACCCCCTTAAATACCACTAAAGCCTCTTCCCATTTATTCAAGCCGAACTAATCGCTCGATGAATCGACAAGGACAATCCAAAGACCGCAAACGCACCAACAACAATCATAAATAAATTTGATAGCGTTTATTTGGAGCACATTTATTCGATCCTGCCGCACCATATAGCCACATTTTGCACAAAATAGGCCCATTAAAGCACCGTTTTGGTATTGGCACAGCTGTTGCAAAACTCATTGCGTCTATATTGCACGCACCAAAACTGAACTTACATTTTTTAGCTTGGATGATTCTCCATGAGCAGCCCTAAATTAAACCTGTTGGATTTTTCTAACAAATCTGTCGCAACCTTGCACCTCACTTGGTTCGCCTTCTTTATGACCTTTGTGATGTGGTTTAGCTTGCCACCACTTAAACCATTGATCATGCAATCGGTACAAATGACGCCACAACAATGGGCTGCCTTGTTAACCCTAAACGTTGCACTCACCATTCCAGCGCGAATTGTCGTCGGTAGTTTGGTGGATAAATTTGGCCCGCGTACTATTTACAGCGGCCTACTGATTATCTCTTCTGTTGTACTCATCGCCTTTGCATTTGCACAAACCTTCGAACAACTTGCACTCTTCCGTTTTATGTTGGGCTTTGTAGGTGCGGGTTTTGTAATTGGTATTCGTTTGGTGAGCGAATGGTTTCCTGCGCGTCAAGTTGGTTTGGCAGAAGGTATTTACGGCGGTTGGGGTAACTTTGGTGCTGCAGCTGCAGGTTTTATACTGCCCTTTTTAGCGATTCATGTGTTCGGCGGCATTGATGGCTGGCGCTATGCCATGGCTGCTGCAGGCGTGTTTGCAGCGGTTTACGGTGTGATTTTTTATGTGTACGCACGCAATACCCCCAAAGGCTCCACCTATTTCAAACCTAAAAAATCAGGCGGCCTAGAAGTTAGCAGCAAAAAAGATTTCTGGTTTTATGTGGCGCTAAACGTGCCCATGTATTTAATTCTCGCCGTACTTGCGTGGAAAATGTCGCCGGCTAATTTGAAATTATTGAGCGAAACCACCACCAACATTATGTACGTCATTTTGATTGCGCTCTTTATTTTTCAATTCTCACAAATTTATCGCGTTAACAAAGACATGCTTAAAAATGGTGTGCCTGAACACGACAAATATGAATTCAAACAAGTCGCCATTTTAAGTTGGGCTTACCTTGCATGCTTCGGTTCTGAATTGGCGGTTGTGTCGGTATTGCCAGCTTTCTTTATGGATACCTTTGAAGGTATGAGTATTTCCCAAGCAGCCATGCTCGGCGGTTCTTTCGCCTTTATGAATTTGGTAGCACGCCCCGGCGGCGGTTGGGTGAGCGATAAACTAGGTCGTCGCTTTTCAATGTCAGTTATTTTTGGCGGTATTGCAGTGGGCTATGTTCTCCTCTCGCAAATCAATAGTGATTGGCCTCTGGTACTGGCATTTGGTGCGGTAATTGTGTGCTCACTGTTTGTTCAAGCTGGCTGTGGTTCTGTATTTGCGGTTGTGCCTTTAATTAAGCGCCGCATGACTGGCCAAATCTCTGGCATGGCCGGTGCCTATGGCAACGTGGGCGCTTTGACATTCTTAACGATTAATACCTTTGTAGAAATTCAAACTTTCTTCTACGTACTCGCAGGCTCCGCAGCCTTAGCCTTTATCTTCATTCAGTTTTTGAAAGAGCCAAAAGGTCACACCGTAGAAGTAAATGAAGATGGTACCCTGCAAAAAATTGAAGTGGCTTAAGCAGAAGTAGCTTAAAGTTCGAATGATAATCTAAATAACGAACAGCCCGCTTTATGCGGGCTTTTCTATTAAACTGTGATACTCACGCAACTGATTAAAAGAAAAATTTATGGATCATCTGCAATCTACCTTACGTGTTTCTTTTGCTCAGCGCAGTGAAGCCGGTAAAAAACCCGAGAATCAAGATACCGTAGGCGCGCGCATTCCCGATGGCAATGCACTCACTAATAAAGGGATTGCGATTGCGATTGCCGATGGCGTAAGCAGCAGCATGGCCGCACGCGAAGCGAGCCAAACTGCTATTGCAGGTTTTCTAACGGATTATTATGCAACACCAGATACTTGGCGCACGCAGCAATCAGCCATGCGCGTAATTCAAGCCTTAAATTCAAGCCTGTTTGGGCGCAGCCAAAATTCAATTTATGGCGAAGGCTATCTCACGACTTTTTCTGCACTTATCTTAAAAGGTTCAACGGCATTTATTTTTCATGTGGGTGACACGCGCATTTATCGCTTGCGTGGCGAAGATTTGGAATGCCTAACACGCGACCATACCCAGCGGATTGATCGCAACACAAATTATTTAAGCCGCGCGGTGGGTGCAGACCCTTATTTAGAAGTGGATATGCACATCTGTGAAATAGAAGTTGGTGATTTATTTATATTAAGCTGCGATGGAATTCACGAATTTATTCCACAAGCAGAATTTAAAACGCTCATTAAAACCAATCGCACTAATTTAGATGCGCTTGTTAACGGCGCTATTGAATTAGCACTTAGCCATAACAGCGACGACAATATCAGCATTCAAGCCGTGGTAATTGAACAACTCGGCAGCGCAACCCAGAGCGATGCTATTCAAGTATTATCGCGCCTGCCATTTCCACCCTTCTTATCGCCTGGGCAAGCGATTGATGGTTTGCATGTTAAAAAAATCCTGCACGAATCTACTCGCAGCCAAGTCTATTTAGTGGAAGATGAAAAGGGCAGAGCACTCGTCATGAAAACGCCTTCAGTAAATTTTCA
>DAOORH010000313.1:0-4489 GCA_035389145.1 Cellvibrio sp. | reverse complement strand
TGTTGTGAATATCCAGAATTTTCCAATAGATGAACAACCAAATCAGGCAGCCGAACAATGCGCTTGCCAATAGGATTCCTGCTACGCCTAAAGAGTTTATGGTCGCTTTAATATAAATTGCCCAGCCGATAATTAGCACTAAACCAGCAATAGCAATATAGGGTGTAACGGAGTGTATGTTGGCATACACCCAATGGAAGTATGAGTAGCCACTTGGGTTATAGCTGAGTAAAACGAGCAATATTGAAAACAGAAAGCGTAAGGCAATTCCAGTACTGGTGAGTCGCATGATGGGTTCTCTTTAATTGTTAATTTTTTTCGCTTTTTATCTGTCCGAATTCTCGTTTGATAATCCCTACAGTGTTTTGTCTGGGTGCGCCAAATGAATATGGAAGCAGCTCAAGCCCTCATGGGTATGTTCGTAAGAAATTAACGCCTGATTACTTTCGCATAACTCTTTGCAAATATATAAGCCTAACCCTGAGCCGGTATTTTCGGTGGTGAAGAAAGGCTCAAACAAGTGAGCAAGATTTTCTTTGCTAATGCCATCGCCAAAATCAATCACTTTAATGTAAGGCTGCTGAGTGCTGGGATCTATGCCGGCTTCAAGTACCAGATTTGGGCAGTTTGCGGGTGGTTTGCTGTAGCGCAAACCGTTATCGCATAAATTGGTGAGCACTTGTTGCAATTGGCCGATATCAAATTTGGCTTGAATGGGGTCGGCGGCTATGCAATCAATAAAAGGTTTGTCTTTACTGCTTTTGCCTGCGGAAAAATCGTTAACAAATTTCGGTAGCCATTCATCCAAACGAATCGTTTGTGGAGTGGAAATACGGCGGCGCGATAACTGCAAAATATTTTCAATAATTTGATTTACGCGTTTGGTGTGTGAGCCAATAATTTCCACCAAGCGTTTATCGGCGGGCGGCAAGCTGCTGTCTTCGGATAGCAACTGACTCGCATGACTAATAGCTGCGAGTGGGTTGCGAATTTCATGGGCGATACTCGCCGTTAATCGCCCCAGTGATGCTAATTTTAGCTGCTGTGCTTGTTGAGTAATTGCGCGGTTGTCCTCCAAGAAAATAAGGGTGTGCGTATTTTGGTCTTGGTCGAGCTTGGCGAAATTCACTTTAACTTCATCGTTGCTGTCGCTATCTGCATGCAAAATCGGCGATGGATTTTTTTTAGTTTTTTGCCAGTGCTCAACTTTTTCTTGCAATTCGGGTGAGCCGCTCAGTTGCGGTGAATCGTTGTTGCCTAAGCCTAAAAGTTTAGATGCAGCATCATTGAACATAGTGATTTGATTGCTGGCATCCAACACCATAATGCCGGTGCGCATACGCTCCACAATTTGCTGCGCCAGCTTTTGAATATGTGCGGCGTGGCTGGCTTGTGATTGGGCTTCTTGATTGCTGACCAGAATTTTTTTAGTGAGGTACTGAAAGATAATCGCGCTAATAAAAATCAGTGCGCCCAACACGCCTGCGGAGAAAAAGGCATTGGAGTTGTTGGGTAAAGTGTCGGTAAATGCGCGATAAACCGTTTCAGAAATAACCGCAAGGCTGGCGAGGGCCGCTAAAAAAAAGGCAATTTGCCCGCGCAATAACATGCCGCCTGCGGCTGCCGCCACCAAGAGTAAATAGCCGAGTGCATTGGCTGCGCCGCCGCTGCTGTGCATTAATAGAACTACCGCCGCAATTTCAATAATGAACAGGCTGAATAACAATTTTTGCGAGGGTAAAAAGCGCACTCGCCATAACAGCACAAGGGTGCTGATATTGAAAATCGTATAGCCTACTGACGCGTATAAAAATAGCTCAGGGTTGTGAGTGCCAAGCACATTCGGCGTAATTTGCCCTTGAAACATTATCAAGAGAACGAGGCTGAGCAAGGTGCGATAAGAGGTGTAAACCCGCAGCAACTCAAAAGGGTTGTAACTGGTGGAGGTGGGCGTAAATGATTTCATAGTGGCCGATGCTTATTTTAGGTGCGTTTTGTAAGTGCTTAGTTTGTACTATCTTTAAATATCTGTTGTTAGATATTTCAGTTTTGTAAGGGATTAAAGCTTGGTTTAGATTTTATAGAATCAGGAATAGTCGCACTTAGGCGCCGGTTTACCTTTGCGTAAAGCGGCGGATTAGCTGACAATACGCGCTCTTTTTGGCGCCCTCCTTGCCTGAGCGCTACGTTAACAAAGTGAGCTAGTTTACGCTGGTTTGTGGCCATCTTAACCATCCTGCTTCACAGTGAACGCTATTTTTTAAATTGCTTCGTAACATTTTAGAGATCATCCGCCCATGTCTTCACTCACTATCGCCTTGGCGCAATTGAATACCTATGTTGGCGATATTCCCGGTAATACCCAAAAAGTCATTCAATTTGCCGCTCGCGCGGTGACTGAGCTGGCCGCTGACGTAATTATTTTTCCGGAGTTGACCTTAACGGGGTATCCGCCAGAAGATTTATTGCTGCGCCCCAGTTTGGATTTGCGCATTGAGCGCGCGCTGGGTGAGATCATGGCCGCTAAACTTCCGCTAGCCGTCATTGTGGGCTATCCCAAACGCATCGACGGCAAGTTGTTCAATATGGCAGGCGTGATTCAAGCGGGCGAGTTGATCGCAGAATATGCCAAGCAGTGTTTGCCCAACTACCAAGTCTTTGATGAGAAACGGTACTTTGCTGCTGGCGATCAAGCTTGTGTGTTTGATATTAAAGGCGTGCCCACCGCGCTTACGATTTGTGAAGATATTTGGCATACAGCACCTATGGCACAAGCCAAGGCGGCGGGTGCAAAACTGATGCTTAATTTAAATGCCTCACCCTATCACCAAGGTAAACAGGCCGAGCGCGAAGCGATTGTTGCCGCGCGTGCGCAAGAAGGCGCTATGCCGGTGGTTTATGTAAATCTGGTTGGCGGGCAGGATGAGTTGGTGTTTGACGGCGGTTCAGTAGTCGTGGATGCCCAAGGCCAAACCCAATTCCGCGCTCCGGCTTATCAAGAAGATTTGTTTGCCGCCAAGCTTGCTCTCAATCAAAACGCGGTCAGTGTACCCGCACAAAATCTCAGTGCTATCCCGAGTAATCACGAAGCGGTTTACCAAGCCTTGGTCTTGGGCATGCGCGATTACGTCAACAAAAACCGTTTTAAAGGCGTGGTGCTGGGTTTATCGGGCGGTATAGATTCAGCCTTAACCTTGGCCATGGCTGTTGATGCGCTGGGAGCCGATCGTGTTGAAGCTGTGATGATGCCGTTTCTGTATACCTCGGATTTAAGTAAAGACGATGCTGCCGAGCAGGCGCGTCGTATGGGCGTGAAATACAGTTCCATCAGTATTGAGCCCATGTACAACGCATTTATGGCGCAGCTTGCGGGCGAGTTTGTGGGCTTAAAACGCGATACCACCGAAGAGAATTTACAAGCGCGCTGTCGCGGTGTGCTCTTGATGGCAATCTCCAACAAGAAAGGCTATTTGGTGTTAACTACTGGCAACAAAAGTGAAATGGCGGTGGGTTACTCCACCCTCTATGGCGATATGGCGGGTGGCTTTGATGCGCTGAAAGATGTTCCTAAAACCCTCGTGTTTGCGTTGGCCAAGTATCGCAACACCTTGGGTGAAGTTATTCCCACTACAGTCATTACGCGTCCGCCATCCGCTGAGTTGGCGCCTGATCAAAAAGACGAAGACAGCTTGCCTCCCTACGATATTCTCGACCAAATTCTCGCCTTGTATGTAGAGCAGGATCTTAGTGCGGAGGCGATTATCGCCAAAGGTTTTGCGCGCGATCAAGTTGAGCGCGCGGTGCGGTTGGTGGATGTGAATGAATACAAGCGCCGCCAAGCGCCGATTGGTATACGGATTAGTCAGCGTGGTTTTGGGCGGGATCGTAGATACCCGATTACATCTGGTTGGAAGATGGGGCTGTAAAACCCCCTCCCAACCTCCCCCTTGAAAAGCGGGGAGGGGCTAGACTCCCTGCTCAACTGGGTTTGAAGTTGGTACTTAGAAAGAGAGCCCTTTTCAGGGTATGGCATTGGGACTCGTATATTCTGGGTGCAGAGTGGTTTCAGCCCCTCCCCGCTTTTCAAGGGGGAGGCTGGGACGACTGTATGGATACAGGAGGTAGAGTAACGCAGGAGCAGTTACCGAGAGGGTTAAGCTCTTCCAAATCACAGGCACAAAAAAAGCGGGTTAAACCCGCTTTTTCAAAACCACTAAATCGGTTATTTCTTAACCCGCGGTGCCTTTTGATATTCCGCATCGTACAGCTCGCGGGTGTCAAAACCGAAAGTTTCTTGCTTGGTGAACAGGCCTAGAGTCAGGGTTCCCAAGAGATTGCGCTCATGGTTCTCGAAGGCGTAATCGTAGTCAAACTCGCCGTTTTTGTTGAATGCGGGGAAGTTAGGGTAGTTGGTGCGCAGTACTTCTAACACCTCTTTTGAACGATCTTGCATGCCGAGCAGGTGATAACCCTGTACCATAACGGCCAA
>DAOORH010000312.1:0-4508 GCA_035389145.1 Cellvibrio sp. | reverse complement strand
GACCCTGTGTACAACCGCTCTCCTTGGCATGATGACCGCGAGCCTCGGCATTGCTGCCGAGCCGGCATCAACCACTGCAGCTAAAACCATTAGCGTTTACACCACCGCTAAAGATAGCGCTCGACGTTTAACTCTGACCGATACGCTCAGCCTCAAACCCGGCCAGCAACCGCCGGAAACTGACATAGCCGTATTCGTAAACCCCGATAAACGCTTCCAAACCTTTTTTGGTATGGGCGGCGCCATTACCGATGCCAGCGCCGAAGTCTTTAGCACCCTAAAACCGGCCAAAAAATCCGAATTCCTCAAAGCCTATTACGACCAAAAGGCCGGCATAGGCTACAGCCTGCTGCGCACCACTATTCACAGCTCAGATTTCAGCAGCGGCAGTTACACCTACATCAAAGAAGGCGATAAAGAGCTGACCAGTTTCAGCATCGCCCACGACAAAAAACATCGTTTGCCGATGATCAAACAAGCCATTGCAGCGGCGGGTGGCAAAATCACCACATACGCCAGCCCATGGAGCGCACCGGCATTTATGAAAACCACCAATAACATGCTGCAAGGTGGCAAGTTATTACCCGAGTACAACAATGCGTGGGCCACCTACTTCACCAAATTTATTAAAGCCTACGAGAAAGAAGGTGTACCGATTTGGGGGATTACCGTACAAAACGAACCCATGGCAAAACAGACGTGGGAATCCATGATTTACACCGCCGAAGAAGAACGCGATTTCCTTAAAAATCACCTTGGCCCCATCATGGCTAAAGAAGGTTTGGGCGATAAAAAGATTGTGGTTTGGGATCACAACCGCGATTTAATTAACCATCGCGTGAACACGATTTTGGGCGACCCAGAAGCGGCTAAATATGTGTGGGGTGTAGGTTTCCACTGGTACGAAACCTGGACAGGTGCCGAGCCATTGAACCGCAATGTGGCTGAAGTTCACCAAGCCTACCCTAATGTGAATTTGCTGCTCACCGAAGCAACCGTGGAAAAATTCAACGCCGAGCGCTACCAATACTGGCCCAACGGCGAACGCTATGGCCACGCGATCATTAACGATTTCAACTCAGGCGCCGTAGGCTGGACTGACTGGAACATTCTGCTGGATCAAAACGGCGGCCCCAATCACGTTGGCAATTTCTGTTTTTCACCGATTCACGCCGATACTAAAACGGGCGAGTTGATTTACACACCGAGCTATTACTACTTGGGTCACTTCTCTAAATTTATTCGCCCCGCGGCTGAACGTGTAAGCGCCGCCGCTAGCCGCAGCACGTTACTCGTTACCTCATTTATGAATAGCGATAACAGCTTAGCAACTGTGGTTATGAACCAAACCGATAAGCCCATCGCCTATCGTTTGTTTATTGGCAACCAAGAAACCAGTGTGAATATTCCCGCTCACGCGATTCAAACGCTCGTTTATTAACTCTCACAGGTCACCCCTTTCGCTGTTTTTCTCCACCCCTTGCTGCTTAGATTCCCCAATCTAAGCAGCTTTTTTGTTTTTAGAATGGTAATAATTTCTAGACTTAATCACTCTACTCAATACAGCCCTTGGTCAGCTTTGTTATGAAAGAACAATGCAAGAAACCTGTATACCTAGGAATTGGTAATCTTTAAGGCTGGCGACTAAGCTAAGACCTGACTCAATAACAATAGCGCTTGGCGCTCAACCATTATGAAAACTTACTTCCTTTGGGGCTCCGCCTTTGCGAACTTATTTATAGTCGCTTTCTTTTCTAGCTTTAGTCTTATGGGACTCATGATCGGCTTGGTCGTATTTGGAATTACCTTGGCGGCTGGCTTTTCAGTTTCGACTGGCCAGAGGGCAGCCTCTATCGCAACGCTGGCAGATGAATCCAAAGGCGCAAAAACCAAAGCCGTACAAAATATCAGTACCGCAGCCACTTCCATCGCCATTGGCGGCGCAACTCTCTCCAGTTTTATAGAAAAACTTACGGCATCTTTGGGCAAACAAGTTGAGCACGCCAAAGAAATTGCCGAGCGCATTGGCGCACTGGAATCCAGCAATAATCAACTCACCTCAAAAATTAATCACGCGCAAACACAAGGCCAAGAAGTTTACGAGTTAACGCAAAAAAGTCATCAGCATTTAACTAATGTGAATCAACAGCAACAAACACTTAATAGCCAAATTGCAGCCACCAGCGCGCTACTCGCAAAATTTCAACAGCAGGCACAATCCATCAGCAGCATTACCGATGTAATCAATCAGTTAGCACAACAAACCAATTTGCTCGCACTTAACGCAGCGATTGAAGCCGCACGCGCCGGAGAGCAAGGTCGCGGTTTTGCAGTAGTGGCCGATGAAGTGCGCAACCTCGCACATAAAACTGCACAGTCCACCAAAAATATTGAGAAGTTGGTTACCGAAATTACTCAAGACAGTGCCGCCTCTGTAACCGCTATGAATGATGTTGTGAGTTCTGGCGAGCAGATGCATCACTTAATTCAAGAGGTGGCAAGCTTTATTCAAACCGCATCGGTTAACAGCAGTGAAGCCTTTGAATCTATGAGTGTGGTTACGCAAATTATTCGCGACCACGAACATGCCAATTCCGGCATTTCTGCCAACGCCACTAATTTGCATCAATCAATACTGTCGGTAGATAAAGAGCTAGAAAGCACCTCTGAAAAAATTCTTGGCTTAACCAACCAAACTGAAGGAATTTTTCGCCACCTGCATTTATTTGAATTGGGCGACCGCAATAGTCAGGTCATGAATATTGCAATATCTACCGCCAAACGCATTGGCGAATTATTTGAAGATGCAATTCGCCGTGGGCAAATCTCCGAGCGCGATCTATTTGATTTTAATTACAAACCGATTGCCAATACCAAGCCGCCAAAATTCAGCACGGGTTTCGATAATTTCACCGATCAGCATTTACCTGCGATTCAAGAACCCATTTTGACGGAATTTAATTTTATTGTGTTTGCTGGCGCCGTTGATATTAATGGTTATTTCCCCACTCACAATAAAAAGTTCAGCCAGCCGCTTACCGGCGACTATGAAAAAGATTTAGCCAGCAACCGAACCAAGCGTGTATTTAGCGACCGCACCGGTTCGCGCTGTGGCAAAAATACCGAGATATTTTTACTGCAAACCTACAAACGCGACACCGGCGAAATCATGCACGATCTCTCTAGCCCAATTTATGTAAACGGTAAACATTGGGGCGGTTTTAGAATTGGCTATCTCGCGCAAATTTAGCAAAAAATAACACCAATAAAAAAGCCCGAACAATATTAAATTGCTCGGGCTTTTTATTACTATCAATCCAATCAGTGACGATGCAAAGCAGACTCGCCTGATTGCGCCATGCGCTCAAGCGCATCCAACACACGAGTGCCCGCTACTTCCATACGTTTTACCGCCATTATGGTAGCGGCCATATCACCTCGAGCATTCGCTTCCAAGGCAGCAATGACTTCACGATGCAAAGCCTGATGAGGTTCATCCATTTCTTTGTAGCCGTTTAAATGAGAATGTTGGCGGCCTTCACCTTCGTGGTACCACTTACCTAAACGACAAGCGTGGGAATCAGCGAAATCATAAACAGTCTCATTCGATAAACCAAACAACACACGATAAACACGAAACTTAAATAAAATATGATCGACCTTAGCAACTTCGCATAGACCGCGTAAGGAAGCGGCAGCAGTTGTTTTTTCGGAAATTTTGGCAATCTCCACAATATGGCCAATGGTTTTGGCCGCCTCTGCACCATCGCTGCTAAATGAATCTGCCTGCTGTGCGAAGGAAACAATTTGCTCACGGCTTGCCGCGCTATCTTCACGCATTTGGCTAACTAGTGCAGAAATCTCCCCAGTTGCTTGTGCGGTGCGCTGTGCAAGGCTACGCACTTCATCTGCCACTACCGCAAAACCGCGCCCCTGTTCGCCTGCGCGCGCAGCTTCAATTGCCGCGTTCAAGGCCAACAAGTTAGTTTGATCGGCAACGCCTTTAATTAAATTCACAATGCCGCTAATTTGTTGTGCGCGGCTATCTAACTCTCCCACACGGGTTGCAGAAACTTGAGAATCATTTGCTAGTTTACCCAAGTGGCCGGAAATCAAACTCACCGCCGTGCTGCAACTGGCAGAGGTTGTTTGCATATCTGCAGCGCGATCTTTCTCATCGCGCATACTGGAAGCAAAACCACCAAGGCTCTCTTGAACTGCCGTCATGGATTCAGCCATGGTTTGCAATTGCGCCAGCAAATCTTTTACGCGCAAGAGTTCAGTCTTGTCGTTGTTGATGGCTCCGCGTAGCTTTTCGAGCTCTTGATTCGCTGCCTGCAAATCTGCATCGCGAGTATTTAGCGCGCGGCGAAGTGTGGATATTTCTTCTTGAGCGGCCATAAGTTCTTGTTTATTAAAGCCAAACATGGTGAATCCTTGAACGTTTAAGAGTTGGTGAATGTGCGCCGGCGCACTGCGTATACCTAAGACTAGTTCATAAATTCAGC
>DAOORH010000311.1:0-4511 GCA_035389145.1 Cellvibrio sp. | reverse complement strand
GTACCGGTACAACTTCCAAACGTTTCGAATATTCCTACACAATCCAAGCCTGAAAATATTGTAATTACGGTAGATGCTGACGGTGAAACCTATTGGAACAACGTTGTAATAGACAAAGAAACCTTGCTGGCAAATTTAAGAGTGGAAGCTCCTAAAAAGCCTCAACCAGAAGTGCATATTCGCGGTGACTTAAACTCTCGCTATGAACCAGTTGGCCGTGTTGTTGCCTACTGTCAAAAGGCGGGTATTGTTCGTGTTGGTTTTATTACCTCTCCTGAACATATCAATTAAGTCCTTGGATCCACAATTAAGGGTAATTCATCATGGGTATGAATGTAGGTAGTGGAAGCGCAGAACCTGAAGTAATGGTGGAGATGAATACCACACCATTAATCGATTTGATGCTTGTACTCATTGTAATGTTAATTATGTCGCTTCCACCGCAGACTCATGCGGTAAAGCTAGATATGCCAGTGACAAATCCTCCGACGAATGACGAGCCACCACCAGTAATTGACATCGTTGTTGACTTTGATGGTTCCATTTATTGGAACGCTGAACTGGTCTCAGATGGCGCTCTGTTGCAGAGCTACTTAAAATCAGCAGCGAGAGCTGAACCTCGTCCCGAGATTCATTTGAAGCCTAACAAATTGGCGAAATACGATCATGTTGCTAAAGTGTTGGCCACCGCTCAGCGTCTGGGTGTAAAAAATATTGGTATATTGGGTAATGAAGCGCTGGAGTAATCTCCAGCGTTTTTTTCATTGTGCTTAAAATTGCTGTAATCAGTAAACGTATTGGTAAACATCGTTATGTGTGTTAAAAAAAATCTATTTGGAATAGCAAAATCAGTTTCATTTGTTGTCGCTTTAACTACGGGTTTAACTACTGTTTCAGCAGTTTTTTCACCAGTCGCTATGGCAGCTGAAAAAGCTCAGCAACTCAGTTCAAAAATGAAACCGCTTGGTGAAGCGGATAAGTTGATGAAGGAGAAAAAATTTAAGGAAGCGCTAGCAGTTATTAATGAAAAAGTTGTGCCTATTCAAGGTAAAACGGCTTATGAAGAAACCGTTACTAATGAGTTGAAAGCAGCGTGCTTATTCCAGTTACGTGATTATGCGGGTGTGGCAAAAGTTTATGAAACTATGCTGGCTGCAAATCAAGTACCTGCGGGTCAAATTAATCAAAGAACAGAAGCCTTGGGTGATATTTATGCAACCTTAGGCGAACATACAAAAGCAGTAGATGCCTACGAAAAGTATTTAAAGGCTAATCCTGGAAGCGCCGAGGTAACTTCAAAGTTATTAAATGCTTATTTCAGGAAAGGTGATTATAAAAACTCGGCGGATTTAGCTCAAAAACTAGTAAAGAAAGCTGAAGATGCTAGGGTAAAGCCTGATGCAGATTGGCTGAAAATGCTCGCCTTTTGTTACGATAAACTAAGCAAAAGAGATGGAATTGCAAAAGCAGAAAGCGATTCTTATAAAGCAAAAATCGCTAATATCATGGAGTCTCTTTTAGAGTTCTATCCAACTCCAGCTTATTGGAACGATATGTTGAAAATTACTCGTAATGAAGTGAATTTCAAAGATGGTGAGAAAATAGAGTTCTATCGTTTAAAGAAAGCCGTAGGTGCAATGGATGCGGACGAATATAACGAAATGGCTGAGCTAGCCTTGTCAATTTTGGATTCTGGCGATGCAAAAGCGGCACTGGAAGAAGGTATAAGCTCTGGTGTTGTTGTATCTAGTGAGCGCACCACTCGTTTGCTTAACAGAGCGAAAGCCGAAGCTGCAAAAGATTTGGCAGGTTTAGATGCAATTACTAAAGAAGCTTCTACTAAACCAAATGGTGAGCCTTTAGCCAAAATTGGCGCCGCTTATTTGGGTCATGGTTTAAATGAAAAGGCAATATCAACACTTCAAAGTGCGATTGCAAAAGGTGGTTTGAAATCAGTTGATGAAGCTTATGTTCGTTTAGGCGTCGCTAATTTGAATCTGGGCAAAAAAGCAGAAGCTATTAAAGCTTTCCAGTCAGTTTCAAGTAAGTCTAATTTGAGCCGTGTTGCTAAGCTTTGGGTTATGTACGCGAATAAAGCAAAGTAATAACGTGATGTTTGTAAAAATGCCCGCATCTGCGGGCATTTTTTTTGGACATCGTTTTAACAGAGAGCGAACTAAGCCAGAAATCACAAGCCTGTGTATAATAGGCACTCGTTTCCGCTCATCGTGCGCAAATCTCTATCCTTCGAAGGTACCAGTTGTGAACTTTATTCAATTTTTAATTCAAGAGTGGATTCTAACCAGCTTACTGGCGGCACTCATAATTGCCTATAGCTTGCGAGAGCGAGTAAAGAGCGGTGTACCAGTATCCAATAACGAACTCACAAGCCTAGTTAATAGCGACAAAGCGATTATCTTAGATATTCGCCCCAGTGCAGAATATAAACTGGGTCATCTCGTTGATTCTATTAATATTCCTTATGAGCGTATTAATGCTGATATAGCAACCCTTGAAAAATACAAATCCAAGACCATTATCATTGTGGATAAGCTGGGTCAGTATGCAGGTACTGCGGGTCGTCAATTAGCTAAAGCAGGCTTCGATGTACGTAGGTTATCTGGTGGTATCAGCGAGTGGCAAAGTCAAAATTTGCCGTTGGTTAAAGGCAAGCAAAAATAGAGATTAATATGGCTCGAGTTTTAATGTATACAACAGCAATCTGCCCTTATTGCGTTAATGCGAAAAAATTATTGGCGCAAAAAGGCGTGAACGTTGAAGAAATTCGTGTCGATCAAAATCCTCAACTGCGCAGTGAAATGATGCAGAAAAGCGGACAGCGAACAGTGCCACAAATTTGGATTGGTGAATTACACGTTGGTGGGTTTACCGATCTTTGGGCGCTTGATAAACAAGGCAAGCTCGATGGGCTTTTACAAAATAACTAAGTGAAATAAAGAGAATTATTATGACCGAAGAAAATACTCCAGCGGCAGAAGCGCAAGAGCAACAAGTACCGCAAGCGGGATTTGCCATTCAAAAAATTTATTTGAAAGATATTTCATTTGAAACGCCAAGTGGTTTAGAGGCATTTACTAAAGCTTGGAAACCTAATGTACAGCAAGATTTAAATATTCAAGTAACACCGTTAGAAGACGGCTTATTTGAAGTGCTTTTGTTATTAACGATCACTGCGCGTATTGATAACAAAGTCGTTTTCTTGGTAGAAGTGAAACAAGGTGGCTTGTTTGTTATCAATGGTCTGGATGGCATTCAACTCAGCCATGCTATCAACACACTCTGTCCACAAATTCTTTTCCCTTATGCGCGCGAAACTATCGATAGCCTGTTGACTCGCGGTGGTTTCCCTCCGCTAATGTTGGCACCTATTAATTTTGATGCGGTATTTGCACAAGCAGTTATGCAAGCGCAACAACAAGCTGAGGCTAATGCCGCATCAGCTGCCCCTGCAGAATCAGCACTTAATTAATACCCACAATTAGCCCGACATTTGTCGGGCTAATTCATTATCAGGTGTAGTCGATGTTCAATCTTTCTCGCCTCGATCGCCTTAATTCAAGTTACATCGCTGCTATTGATTTAGGCTCCAACAGCTTTCACATGATTATTGCCAGATGGGATAACGACCAATTGGTGGTGCTTGATCGCTTGCGTGATCCGGTTCGTATGGGTTGGGGTTTAGGAAGTGACGGTTCTCTCAGCGAAGATGCGCGCTTACGCGCACTAAATTGCCTTGAAAAGTTTGGCGAACGTTTACGCGAATATCCATCGCGCAGTGTACGTATTGTCGGTACTAAAACGCTGCGGAGCATTAATGATTCCACTCAATTCTTAGCCGATGCGCAACAGCGTCTTGGTCACCCAGTAGAAATTATTTCTGGTGATGAAGAGGCGCGGCTAATTTATTTAGGCGTGGCCCATTGCATCGCACCTAAAGACGGCAAGCGCCTAGTAATGGATATTGGTGGCGGTAGTACTGAAATTATTGTCGGTGAAGGCATGTCGCCGCTCATAAAAGAAAGTCTAAATATGGGTTGCGTTGCTATTACCAAACGCTTCTTTTTGGATGGTAAGGTCAACGAAAAAAATGCCAGCAAAGCCTTAATTGCTTGTATGCAGGAATTATCACCGGTTGCTGAAGAATTTATTCAACAGGGTTGGAATCAAGTTTTAGGAGCGTCGGGTACCATTAAAGCGGCTGCTAAAGTGTGTATGGCAGCAGGCTGGAGTAATGGCGTTATTCGCTTGATGGATTTAGAAAAAATTGTGCGTCTTTATTGTCAGCACGGCAGTACAGATTTAAAAATTCCTGGATTGTCGGATGATCGTCAACCGGTATTTTTAGGTGGTGTTATTGTATTAATGGCGCTCTTCGAAAGCTTACAAATAGCAGAGATGATGGCGGCGGATTGGGCCCTGCGTGAAGGTTTGTTATTCGATTTAAAAGGTCGTTTAGAAAATCATGATATACGCCAAGGGAGTGTCGATGC
>DAOORH010000310.1:0-4527 GCA_035389145.1 Cellvibrio sp. | reverse complement strand
CCCAGATTTAAAAGCATCGCAAAATATGCAGCAATTAAGTGAGGAGTTAACCACCACTGAGAACAAAGTGTCATTCGCACGTCAAGCCTTTAATGATGCTGTGACTGCTTACAACACCTACAAACAAAGCTTTCCACCGGTGTTTTTTGCAGCCTCCTTCGGCCATAGCCAAGACGCTACTTTATTAGTGTTTGAAGACAGCAAAGAAATTCAAGCTGCACCTAAAGTCAGTTTTTAATAATAATGTTTAAAAGGGCTATCATTAGATAGCCCTTTTTTATTTCACCTGTATTGCCATCACTCTCCTTTCTTTGATTAGCAGAGTCACTATGAATTTTTTTGAACAACAAGATTTAGCTCATCGCAACACTAAACGCTTGGTGTTCTTGTTGTGCCTTGCTGTTATCTCGCTAATTGCAATTACCACACTATTGTTTGCCACAGCCTTCTATTATATGGAGCTGCATGCCAGCACCATGATGGCGAACACAGGTTTGTGGCAAGGCATTACCCAAACCATGAGTTGGAAAATGCTCGCAGGAATTAGTGCCGTAGTGTGTACCGTGATTATAGCGGGCAGCCTCTACAAACTTATCCAACTATCAAGTGGTGGCCGCGCCGTGGCCGAAGCCTTGGGCGGTCGTCCACTCAATGTGATTAATGCGAACGCCGATGAAAAGAAAATTTTAAATGTGGTGGAAGAAATGTCCATCGCTTCAGGCACACCTGTTCCGCCGGTTTATCTTATAGAAGACGAAGCAATTAATGCCTTCGCTGCCGGGCATACACCGCAAGATGCCGTTATAGGTGTCACACGTGGTTGTATTCGTTTATTAACACGGGATGAGTTACAAGGTGTTATCGCCCATGAGTTCAGCCATATTTTTCACGGCGATATGCGCTTGAATTTGCGTTTAGTAGCGCTATTGAATGGCATTTTATTATTGGGCTTGATCGGCGAGTTTTTATTACGCAGCTCCAGTCATAGGCGCGCTTTTGGAACCAGTAACTTTGGCTCTAATAACTTTGGCACCAGTAAAAATAAATCACCCGCTGCCATTATGGGTTTAGGCTTGGGCTTAATGATTATTGGCTACACGGGGACTTTTTTCGGCAAGCTCATCAAAGCAGCCGTTAGCCGTCAACGCGAATTCTTGGCCGATGCTTCTGCCGTAAAATTTACCCGCAATCCCGATGGCATTGGCGGCGCTTTAAAAAAATTAGGCGGTTATGTTGGCGGCTCGCAAATGGATGTCGCCAATGCCTCTGAATTCAGTCATTTATTTTTTGGCGAGGGAACAGGCGCTAGCAGTCTCTTTAATGTATTAGCAACACATCCGCCGTTAGAAGAGCGCATTAAAAGGATTGATCCCCATTGGGATGGTCAATTTAAGCAGATTGATGTCTACCAAGAATCTGAAAATAGTCATGCGGCCGCAAATGCTTCTGTAGAAAATACGTATATAGAAGAAGGAAGACTTGGTGAAGGGACGCAAGCAGCAGGAAAATTGGAAGACGCACAGGTTTTTGCTCTTAGCGACACGCAAGCGCCAAGCAATGCTCAACAAGAATTTAGCGTGCGACAAGAATTCAGTGCGCCGCAGGAATTTAGTGTGCAACAGGAATTTGATGCACCGCAAAATGCCACCGAGTTTGCGATTTGTGTTGACCAAGCCTTTCAAGCCATTGGTCACCCCAATCAGGCTCACCTCGCCTACGCGCAACAAACCCTAAACCGCATCAGCACACAATTACATGATGCCGCGCACAACCCTTGGGAAGCCCAAGCGCTTATGCTTGGGCTCTTGCTAAATAATGAAATGGAAACCCAAGCCGTACAATGGCAATTACTGGAACAGATTTTTTCAGCTGCGCAATTGCATTCATTAAAACCTTGGGCACTCCAAGCTTCTTTATTAGAGCCGCGTTTACGCTTGGCACTTTTGGATATCAGCTTGCCGGCACTAAAACATTTATCGCCACCGCAGTATCAACTTTTTAAAGCGGCGATGAATAGCGTGATTCGTGCCAATGACCACACTGATTTAATCGAGTGGTCATTCTTTCGCATCATCACCCACAATTTGGAGCCGCAAAAAATACCTAGTCGCTTTGTCGATTTAGCGCAATTAAAAAATGAAGCCTGCACACTGCTCTCTATTATTGCTTATGCGGGGGCAGACTCTATTGAAAATGCACAAGCAGCATTTAATAGCAGCAAGTTCATTCTTGGTTTTGATGATGCGACACTCATGAACGAAGCTGACTACAGCCTAATGGATTTGGATTTAGCTGTTACCCGTTTAAATTGCCTTAAGCCGCTGCAAAAACCCAAACTGCTAAAAGCCATAAGCCAATGTGTGTTGGCCGATCAAAAGATTACCGTGCTTGAGGCGGAACTCTTTCGCGCTATAGCGGATACGCTGGATTGCCCGGTGCCGCCCTTAATTGTCGCAAATCAATAAGACCCAGTAGTTTTTTGATCTCACGCAACGCGAAAGCTACAACTTACTAGCGCCGAGCGGTTATAATGCGCGCCGTTTTGTAAACTCATACACCCTTCGTTTTATACCCACATCGCCAACCACTCTTGAGGTGAATTACTGTGCAACCAGATCAAGTAACCCAATTGCGTCAATTGGAAAGCCAACTGGCCGCTGAATACCAAACTATTCTCAGCAAAAAATTGAACCTCGATTTAACGCGCGGTAAGCCATCGTCAGACCAATTGGATCTGTCTGATGCACTCGACGGCATCCTCAAGGGCAATTATATCGCCGCTGACGGCACCGATACCCGCAACTACGGCGGCCTCGATGGTTTACCCGAAGCCAAACAACTGGGCGCCAACATCATGGGCGTGGATGCAGCTAACGTACTTGTTGGTGGCAGCAGCAGCTTGACCCTCATGTTCCAAGTGGCCTCTACCGCATACCTCTTCGGCCTGAAAGATGCCACTAGCGCGTGGAAAAACGAAGGCGAAGTAAAATTCCTTTGCCCAGTGCCTGGCTATGACCGCCACTTCACCATCTGCGAGCAACTCGGTATCAAGATGGTGACCGTACCTATGACTTCGACTGGCCCCGATATGGATGCCGTTGAAGCCGCCATCAAAGCGGATAGCGCCATCAAAGGCCTGTGGTGTGTGCCGAAGTACTCCAACCCAACAGGTGTGGTTTACAGCGACGAGACCGTTGAACGCATTGCCAAACTCGGCAAAATCGCCAGCGCCAACTTCCGTGTTTTCTGGGATAACGCCTACTCAGTGCATGACTTGATCGACAATCCACCACAGCTTTCAAGCATTCAGGAAGCCACTCGTCGCAACGGCACCGAAGACTCGGTGATTCAGTTCGCCTCTACCTCTAAAATCACCCAAGCGGGCGCGGGCGTGGCTTTTGTAGCCGCTAGTGCAGCTAACTTGGCAGGCTTCAAAAAAGCACTGGGCGCGCAAACCATTGGACCAGACAAGGTGAACCAAATTCGCCACACCCGCTTCTTGCCAGATCGCACAGCGCTTATGGCGCACATGCAGAAGCACGCCGCATTACTCAACCCGCGCTTTGAAGCGGTTCTGTCTGCTTTGGCAGCTGCCTTTGAAGGCACAGATTTGGGTGCATGGGAAAAGCCTGTGGGTGGCTACTTCGTCTCTTTCGATACCCGCAAAAACTGCGCGAAAGAAACCGTGCGCTTGGCGGCCGAAGCTGGCGTTAAATTGACCCCAGCGGGCGCAACCTACCCCTATGGCAAAGACCCTGAAGACCGCAATATTCGTATCGCGCCGTCAGTGCCAACCGTTCCAGAAGTGGTTGAAGCCATGAAGGTGTTCGTGACCTGTGTAAAACTGGCTTCTGCTAGACAAGAGCTTGCTGCGCTTGCCTAAATAGCATCGAGCTAAAACAAAGGCCTCTCGGCATAATCACCGAGAGGCCTTTTTTATTTCTGCAGGCTTTATTCTCTTTGCGATACACAAGATCTACCAATACCCTTAAAAACCTCATTTCTTCTCTGCTGATAACCAAAACATCTATTTTGGGCAAGTTTGCAACCAAAACTTTCCTACGCACACTCAATTCCGTTCTTATACTTCAAGAGTAAAGGCCGTAAACCTTTTAACACCTCATTAAAAAATGATGTTCACTTTTTGGAGTGCTGACTTATGGGTGTCGCTAGAAACATAGAAAAATATTTAAATCACAACAACATCGAATATTCATTACTTGAACATGCCTATGCAGAAGGTTCATTCAATACGGCGCGTGTTGCTAATATAGATAATCACTGTCTCGCTAAAGGCGTCTTACTGCGCGATGAAGACTTTCACTACACACTCTGCGTACTCCCCTCCAGCCATAAAATATTGCGCCACACCCTCAACCAGATATTTGATCGCCATATGCATCTGGTTGAAGAAGACGAACTCGTGCAATTTTTTAAAGATTGCGAAGCGGGTGCAGTACCGGTTATCGGCAAAGCTTATGGCATTGACGTTATTTGGGACGACGATTTGATGGAGAACGATATTAT
>DAOORH010000309.1:0-4528 GCA_035389145.1 Cellvibrio sp. | reverse complement strand
GCGATTGTAAGCAGTATATTCTTCGTCAACATCTGCCAAGTTATAGGCCTTACCTGCTTTGGTATGCCAGGCCCAACGTGCCTTAGTTTCCAACGGAAAACCCGCCGCGTAATATTCGGTTCCAAAACTTTGTAAGCCGGTGACATCTGCTGTAAATGCAAACTTGCCATTTCCCAAAGTAAAAGGGCTACGCATGTCAATACTGTTTAACGTCGGTGAAAACGTGGTAACTAAAGCGCGACGATCTATTGCCTCTGCATTCACGGTAGCGCTCAGAATCACGGCAATAGCCAGTGTTAGAAAAACCCAAGCTTGCTGCAGTTGAGCCCAGCGTAAACTTAATCTGTGGTGACTTTTATTATCCATTCGCGATTACCTATTGAATAATTCATGTTACGAATTGCATGAAAAAAATGCAGCGCCAAAGTGCGCTAGTTTGAAAGGATTGACAAGCTGGTACTGTAAAAAAAGGCAACCCGCTCCGTTCAGAACGGGTTGCCAATGGGGCCTAACAAAGATGAAACTTGTGATTAAACGATTAAAAACAAGATTAAAACCTGACCTTAAAACTTAGCATTAATACCCACAAAATATTCCTGACCAAGCACATCGTAGGTAGCCGCATAGGCATTGGTACGAGGTGCGGTTGCAGTTACAGGTGGATCATTATCAAGCACATTGTTGACGCCACCGTACAGCTGGATATTGTCAACAATATCTGCCGTGAATGACACATCAAGGTATTGCATGGCCGGTAGCTCTGGATACACCAAAGTATTCAGTGCCGGCGGTGTAGCACCTGAACGCAGAGGCAAAAGATATTTATCACTCATAACGGAACTCATGTAGCGATGACGCAAGCTAAATGAGTAACTATCCAATGCCCAAGTAATACGTGTGGTGCCGCGATACTCTGGAACAGGCTCACCGCAGGTTGCACCGTAAGAACCGACACATTTGTTCTGGATATTTGGAAATGCTTGTACAGGAGTAGAGGTAAAATCGCTCACGCGAGTCCAATCGCTGCTCACATTAATTTTGCTGTCAGCCAGCTCAAAGGTATAGCGCACAGCGAGATCCAAACCAGACGTTTCCAGTGCGCCAGTGTTAGCTTGGCGGATTTGGGCTGCATTGCTATCAGAGATAACACCATTGGCATCGCGATGAATCGCTTTACAAAACTCGCTATCAGCATCTTTAAGAACGTTATAGCAAAGATTAAGCGTGTTATTCAGCCCACCACCGAGCTGAGAAATAGCGCCATCCAAGCTGATATCGAAATAATCGAGACTCATCCGCAAATTGGGTAGCGCAGAGGGGGTGATCACAACACCAAGGGTTTTGGTATCTGAGGTTTCCTCACCTACCAGTGGGTTACCGCCAAAATCTGCCGGAATGATGGTATTTGGCTGTACGCCAGCGGTAAACACTTGTGCCGTCGGTACACCAGTCGCCTCACACACACTGCGAACATCGGCAGTTTGTTGCGCAGAGGGTTGTTTATTGGAACATGGGTCGGTTGCAGCACCTACGGAGCGGCTCAAACCGCCGAACAACTCACCGACGTTAGGTGCACGAATAGCGCGCTGGAACTGACCACGGAAAGCAACATCATCATTCACTCTCCAATCAAGACCGCCAAGGTAAGTTGCGGCGCCGCCAATGCCAGACAAACTGTAGTCTGAGTAGCGGAAAGCGGCATTCGCGGTTAGATTTTTGATGGCAGTAACGTCTTTAACCAGCGGTACGCGCAATTCGGTGAAAACTTCTTTCACACTCAAGCTGCCACCGGTTGGCAGGCCAGCGTTGAAGCCTGCTACATCACCCGATGATAAATAGGAATCAGGTGTGTAAGTAGCACTCATACTGCGCCATTCAGTACCGAGCGCAAACCCGGCAGCACCCGCAGGCAATTGGAATAGATCGCCTGAAATACTAGCGGCAAATACTTTCATGTCAGCTTCAGTGGTATTTTTTGCGCCTATGCCAATCGCATCTGCACAGGCTGAATCAACATTCAAACCAAACACATTACATACAGGCTTAGCGCCGCCAGTGGAAAGTAAGGCTGCCTGGAGTTTGCTGCGCGATAAGGCATTAAACAGGTTTTCGGTCGTTTCCGTTTTCGCGTAGGTGTAGTAAACATCGTAATTGAGATCGGTAAGGAAACTGGTAGACACATCGTCCAAGTCACCTTTTACGCCTATTGCTCCACGGAACACATCGCGATCAGTCTCTGAGCGGCGATTGCCCACTTGGGTGTAACGTTTACCCAGTGTTACTACCGCTAGGCTATCACCTGCTACAGTGGTATGCGAGGTTGAACCGCTCGTGATTTTAGTAGTACCCGTTTCGCGCAAATCGAGCTGGTGCAACACTTCCTGCATACCGGCTGATAAATACGGGTTATTTACATCTAATAAGGTATTAGTGCCAACATTACTGGGTGCAAGCTGTGCATCCACTTGGTTGTTGCTGTAATGCAGCTCCATATAACCAGTTGCTTTTTCGCTGAAGTCATAGTGGCTGAACAAGTTCACCATAGTGCGATCTTGCGGAATGATAATGTAGTTGTCTGGGCCAAGGTTGAAGCGATCTTGCGGATCCAAGGCTGCGCGCGCAGTTTTGCCGCTGTCATCAAAGGTCACGCCAAAGGCGCCGAAATTTGCAATGCCTGCTGCCGTGTAAGCGGCGTTCAAAGCAGCATTCGATTGCGCTGAACCAAATGCTGGAAGGCCAGAGATACGAGAAGCAGGAATATCACCACTGCCGCCACGGACAAAGCCGAGTTCACCACCTGCACTCACACAACTTGCGAGTGATGCGTTAAACGGATCGCCAGCGCTGTGATCGCTACCGCTGCCTTTAACAACGCAGCCATCAGAGAGTGAATCGAAAGCAAAGTCGCCACGCTCGCCACGAGTAATGCCACCACGGCTAAGTTTGTTGATAGAGATAACGGCGTTACCACGGTTGTCATCAAAGTTGGTTCCCGCCGTTATATCAAAACTGGTATTGGCAGTGCTTGTTGGGCTATCGGCACCATACTGGGCATTTACCTCCACACCCTCAAAATCATCGCGCATAATGAAGTTCACTACGCCGGTAATAGCATCTGATCCATAAACTGCCGACGAACCGCCGGTGACTACTTCGGTACGTTCAATCAATGCAGAAGGTATCGTGTTTAAATCGGTAACTTGTTCTGGCCCATATATGGCGAAGCGGCGGCCATTAACCAGTACAAGATTTCGGGTAGCGCCAAAGCCACGCAGGTTCACGTCGGCAGTGCCACCGGGAACTGTGTTGGCAGAAGCACCACCATTAGTGGATGCTACAAACTGCGGCGACTTGCTCAGCTGTTCTTCAATGTTGATTTTACCTGACAATTTAATGTCTTCTGCACTCATCACCGATACCGGTGTGGAAGCATCAAAACCATCGCGCTTGATGCGCGAGCCCGTAACAACCACTTCATCAACCTTAGCGGCAGCTTCGCTATTTTGCTGGGCTTGCAAGACTGGGCTTATAAGCGACGCGCATAACACGCTTAAGCCTCCGACATACCTAAAACCGGCGTGATTTGAACGAGAACGATTTTTTTTCATAGCCTCTTTTCCATTAGTGAGTTTAGTTATTGTTGCTTCAAGCTGATTCAGCCTGAGGGCGATGGCCTATCAGTTTTTCGGATCTAGCAATTTCAATAAAACCGCTCAAAGATGTACCGAGTGGAGTCATAGCGATCTATTCATGGGCATTTGCAAGGAGAACTCACACTTGTACACGCTTTGCTCTTATGATCATTTCGCCACCACGCTACACTAGATATCTTTGAGCCCCTTACATAAGTAATGGGTCAAAATAGTGTTTCACACTATGGGATTAAATCCTACAGAATGAAACAAAAGTCGTCAATGGGCTAATTTAAACTAATTTTTAACCTTTTTTTGATTGACACAGGCGAAACAAATCCACAATATGAAACTCAGTCCCTTAAGGTGAAACAAATGCAAGAAGTAGAAACCAATAACGATGCAGGCGATGACGGCCGTGGAAAAGGGCTTTCTGGGGCACAAACGCTCATTCGAGGGTTGGAAATTTTATCCGTAGTAGCCAATGGCATAGGCAACTTACAAGACATCGCGAATGCCTTAGGCCTATCGCGCTCAACCGCGCATCGGTTAGCCAATGCAATGGTTGAGCAGCGCTTTTTAAATTTCACGCCGCGCATTGGTTACAGCCTTGGCGCAAAATTGATCGAGCTGGGCCATAAAGCATCGCAACAAATGAGCTTGCCCAGAGTGGCTTATGAACATATCGCACAACTTGCCTTGGCAACCGGCGACACTGTCCACTTAGGTGTATTGGAAAACGACAGCGCTCTTTATTTAGACAAGATTCCCGGATCACGCCGCATTGAAATCAGTTCGCGCATTGGTGAGCGTCAGCCATTAAGCTCAACGGGTTTAGGGAAGGCACTCCTGCTAGACCATACCAAAGCGCAGCTTGAAGCGATTTACAACCAAGA
>DAOORH010000308.1:0-4532 GCA_035389145.1 Cellvibrio sp. | reverse complement strand
GCTTAGAAGCTGCGTTTGTCGATTACGGCGCAGAGCGTCACGGCTTCCTCCCCCTTAAAGAAATTTCTCGCGAATATTTCACCAACAATTCGGGCACTTCTGACGGCCGCATCAAAATTAAAGATGTGCTTAAAGAAGGCACGGAAGTTATCGTTCAAATCGATAAAGAAGAACGCGGTAACAAAGGCGCAGCACTGACTACTTTTATAAGCCTTGCTGGCCGCTACTTAGTGCTTATGCCTAACAATCCTCGCGCTGGCGGTATTTCTCGCCGCATCGAAGGCGAAGAGCGTGCAGACCTTAAAGATGCACTGGGTGCAATCGAAGTACCTCAAGGCATGGGCGTTATTATCCGTACCGCAGGCGTTGGCCGCAGCGCTGAAGAACTGCAATGGGATTTAAATTACCTGCTGCAACTTTGGGAGTCTATCGACACCGCCGCCAAAAAAGATCCAGCACCTAATTTCTTGTTCCAAGAAAGCAATGTGATAATTCGTGCAATTCGCGATTACCTCCGTCAGGACATCGGCGAAATTTTTGTTGATAACAAAGAAGCATATGATTTGGCATCTGGTTTTATTCAACAAGTTATGCCGAATTACCGCAGCAAAGTGAAGTTATATCAAGACGATATTCCTCTCTTCAATCGCTATCAAATTGAAAGCCAGATTGAAACCGCCTTCCAGCGCGAAGTGAAATTGCCATCTGGCGGCTCGATTGTAATTGACCCCACCGAAGCAATGGTTGCTATTGATATCAACTCATCTCGCGCCACAAAAGGCAGCGACATTGAAGAAACCGCACTGCAAACCAACCTTGAAGCTGCCGATGAAATTGCCCGTCAATTGCGTTTGCGCGATATGGGTGGCCTGGTAGTTATCGACTTCATCGATATGCAGCCTGTGCGCAATCAACGCGAAGTTGAAAACCGTATGCGCGATGCCTTATTAATGGATCGCGCTCGCGTACAAATTGGTCGCATATCTCGCTTTGGTTTGCTGGAAATGTCACGTCAACGCCTGCGTCCATCACTGGGTGAAACTCACTCAAAAGTGTGCCCACGCTGTGAAGGCCAAGGCACAATTCGCGGCACTCGTTCATTGGCACTTTCAATTCTTCGTTTGGTTGAAGATGAAGCGCAAAAAGAACGTAGCGTAGAAATTCGTGCAATCTGCCCTATTTCAGTGGCCACTTATTTGCTGAACGAAAAACGTAAAACTATTTCTAGCATTGAAATGCGCAACAGCACTCGCGTAGTGATTGTGCCCAACGCTGAAATGATGACACCGCACTTTGAAGTGCAACGCTTACGCGACGACGATGAAGGCACACTCGAAACCAGCTACAAAATTGTGTCTCACATCGATGAAGCAAAAGATGAAGAGGAAGAAGCAAAACCCTTAGTGGTTAACAAGCCGGCCGTGCAACTAACCTCGCCTTCTCAACCCGCTCCAGAGCAAGTTGTTATTAAGCAACAAGGTTTATTTTCTCGCCTAATGAGCTCAATCGCATCTGTTTTTAGCAGTGAAAAAGAAGAGGAAGAGAAAACGGTAAAACGCGATCACACTCGTAGCAACAACAATCGCAACCGTAATCAAAGCCAAAATCGCAACCGTCGTGATACGCGCGGCCGCCGCGATCGCAAAGATGTAAATGACATTAGCGATAATTTAGAACCGCGCACACCTAGTGCTCGCCCTGAGCGCGATGCGACCGAAGTGCGCGAGCCGCGCCCACCACGCAACAATCAACGCGATGGTCAAGCACGCGATAACAGCGAAAGCACAGGCGATGCGCGTGAAAATCGCAACAACCGCAATAATCGTCAACCTCGCGAAAACCGCGAACAGAGAGAACCGCGTCGCCCACAACAGTCAGTAGTTGCAGAAGAAATTCTAGAAAGCAATCTGGTTGCCACTGAAGCAGAAGCTACACAGTTTGAAGGTGATGATGATCGCCCAGCAAAACGCCCTGCCGGCCGTCGCACTCGCTCGCAACAACGCCGCCGCTCACGTCGCGATGATTTTGTACCGGGAGAACCACAAGGTGAGCAGCAAGCTGAAATTGAATTTGCCGGTTCAAGCACCGATTTGAACAAACAAGTTAATGATGCTATTGATGCACAAGAAGCGGTTCAAGCAAGACCTACTCCAGTTGTCGTAGCACAAGAAACTGTTGCTGCCACGTCACCGGTAGCGGCTCATGAACTGGCAGCTATAGAGTCAAACTTATTAGCGGCCATTTCTGAAACCAAACCAGCAGCCATTGAATCATCTTCTGCAGTGCCTGTTGCTCAAGTGGTAGAAATTGCTGAAGTTAAACCAGCTGCAGAAGTAAGCGCACCAGCAGAAGCCGCCGCGACTATTGCTGCTCCGGCTGTTGTGGAAACACCTTCAGTAGCAGTTATGGTTCAAGTAGCAGATGCGGTTGTTGTAGCGCCAGAAACCGCCGCACCAATAGTAGAAGCTGAGAGCAGCTCAGCGGGTGTACGCGCAAGCAATGATCCACGTCGCGCACCAAAACCAGTGGCAAGTATTCAAATAGTGACTGAAGCTCCCGTGCGTCAACAAGCAAGAGCTTTAGATACTAGTCTGCCGCCAAGTGTTGAGCACAATCCTCGCTCTATTGCTCGCCCCGCAAATGATCCACGCCTTGCAAAACAAGGTCGATCATCTGCAACAGAAAGCAACGATTAAATTTAGCTTATAAATTATTCGTAGCAGTACAAAAGCCGAGCACTTTACTCGGCTTTTGTTTTTAGAAAATAAAATACGTAAAAATATCTTCGCTATATGCATTTTTTTACTCATTGAGTATTGCTGATCTGAAAAACCTCTGTATAATTTGCGCCTCAACGGAAGGGTGGCAGAGTGGTTTAATGCACCGGTCTTGAAAACCGGCGTGGGTTTATAGCCCACCCAGGGTTCAAATCCCTGCCCTTCCGCCATATTAAGAAATAAAAAAGGCACCATGAAAATGGTGCCTTTTTTATTTGTACTGCACAGACTAAACTGCTGCCATCAGCATTTTTATTGCTAATCATCCACTGCTACGAGCATGAGTTACGATGATTTTTTCACTCGCCATATATGCGGCTCCTTATACATCGCAAGCAAGCGATAGCGCTTATAGATTTGCGCTTGCGCTGCTAGAAAATGGCCACACACTCTATCGCGTGTTTTTTTATCAGGATGGCGTGCATACCGCTTCCTCTCTAAGTACACCACCGCAAGACGAAATTCATTTTACGCAAAACTGGCAAGCGCTGGCACAACAACACAAGATTGATCTTGTTGTGTGCATTGCAGCCGCTTTAAGACGCGGCCTGCTCAATCAGCAAGAAGCCTCGCGCTACGATAAGCCAGCCTTTAATCTTGCTGAAGGTTTTGAAATTAGTGGTCTAGGCCAATTGGTCGACGCGGCTGTTACGTCCGATAGATTGATAACTTTTGGTGGATAGCGATGAATCAAATTCCATCTAAAAAATTACTCTTTATTAGTCGTCACGCGCCCTACGGATCATCGCTAGCCAAAGACACGCTAGACGCTGTTTTAGCAAGCTCCGCTTACGATCAGCAGCTAAGCCTACTCTTTATGGGCGACGGCGTGTTTCAGCTGCTAAAGAACCAAGCCTCAGCTGAAATTGCACAAAAAAGCTTTTCATCTCTTTTACCTGTATTGCCGCTCTATGAAATTAATTCAATTTATGTACACTATGAATCACTTGAGAAACGACAAATAACAATAAATGAACTTGTTTTAGATAGTGTCCAGATTATAGATAGCGCCGCTGTCTGCAGTTTACTGGCACAGCAAGATCAACTGCTGAGCTTTTAATATGAGCACCTTACACACAATCAACAAATCACCTTTCTCTCACACGACCTTAGCGTCTTGCCTGCAAGTATGCGGAAAAGAGGATGGCATACTGCTATTGGAAGACGGCGTTTTTGGAGCTCTGAAAAGCTCGCCCTGTGCTGAAGAATTGTCAGGGATGATTGAGGCTGGCGTAAAAGTTTATGCACTTAAAGGCGATGTGAATGCGCGCGGGCTGCAAGAAAAAATAGGTGCTGGTATCCAGCTGACCGACTACAACGGATTTGTGCAGCTAAGTGTTGAGCATAAGTGCGTACAAAGCTGGTACTGAGATGCAATTAGCATTAAATGGCAAAACTATAGAGCTGGATAAAGAAGGATTTTTGGTAAATCTAAATGATTGGAATGAAGATGTAGCCAATATTATTGCACAGAATGAACACATTCATTTAACAGAAGCGCATTGGGAAATTATTAATTTAGTGCGGGATTTCTATCAAACTTTTCAAATTTCACCCTCTATGCGCGCACTGGTAAAACGAACTGGGCAATTATTAGGAGAGAATAAAGGGAAAAGCATTTACTTGCTGCAGTTGTTTCCAGTAAGCCCTGCAAGATACTCATGTAAAATTGCAGGGCTACCCAAGCCAGCTAACTGTCTTTAGTCAACTTTCAAAAATTACGCAGCATCAATTGATTTAATGGTGCCTTTTGGC
>DAOORH010000307.1:0-4543 GCA_035389145.1 Cellvibrio sp. | reverse complement strand
TTACATTCCTACTACTAAGTTGCGCTAGCAATTCTTGCAACTCTTGCAAATGCTCCTGAGGCTTTGATGATTCCAATAACAAATCGCTCCACTGCCGCAAAATATCGGCTTCGCCCGCATGACGCAAAGCACGCTCAGATTGCAATCGCAGAATATTCATTAAGCTGATCACAATTAAATTCACCACCAACATCACCAATAACAATAAGGAGTGCTGATGGAAATCAACCGTGAAGGTGCCATAGGGCGCTATAAAAAACCAATTGAATGCCAAAACAAAAATAATCGTTAAAAACGCCGATGCCAACCAAGGTAAACAGACCGCAGCCAAGGCGGAGGCAAGCACCAGCAACATGGCTAAATTATTAACATCAAGGTGTTTATCAAGCGCGTAAATCGCAACCCAACCCGCAAGCCAAACCGTGCCGCCAAGCCAATAGGAGGATTTTTTAGGGGAACAAGGTACGATAAGAATAGAGTTCATAACTTAGGGTATCAAATGTCGTATTAGGATTGCATAAGGGGCAGAAGGTATGAGCACGTTTTTTTATAACTATTAGATCATTCAAACTTGATGCCATACACACAACGGAAATTAGCATCCTAACGTCATGATTAATCATAAAAAAATGACCGGTATTTATTGACGATGACATACCAAGAATTTAAGGGATGCGTCATCCTAAAGCCAGCTCAATTTAACGTTAGATTATTGCAAATTCATACCAGCAGCCAACGACCAATTTACCCATTCAGAAAGGACGATTTTATTTTACGCGAGTCAAACCCATCTATACTCACAATAAATAATGACACATCACAGGTACTTTATGAAAAACATATCCTTAAATATCAGCGTACTAATGGCACTTACCCTCTCAGTTTCAGCCAGTGGCGGTGAAGTATCTTCCTCGCTAGCACCAACGCCTGTGTCTTCATCCATTGCGGCAATCAGTTCATCTACGCCATCAAGCAGCAGTGTGGCAAGCTCTGTGGCCACCTCGGTAACGGCAGATGCAGAAGAGCAACTGCTCATAGAACATCACGACACTCATATTATTTATAAACTTGAAAATTGCGGCAACAACATCAGCCTACCCAATAAAAACACAAGTATTTTTAGCGATTATGATACCGCCACGCAAAACCAATTTTTGCCCAACATGACAGGCTGGAATCACACAACCAATGGTAAAAGTAACGAATGGAGAAACACCAAACTGAAAGGAGCTGATTACAATAATCCAACCCATGGCAAAACAAACAGGGACTGCAATAACGTAGATACATTGAATATGGTGCTGGTAAAAAAAGTCGCCGATTGGAATCACCAGCACGCCAATGGTTTTGAGAGTCATTTGATGACTAAAAACATTAGTTTTAGCCAAGTAGATTACATTATCGTGGACTTAAAAATTAATTCTGCACGCACTTCTATTCCCACACAGAAACAACTAGTAGATATCTACTCTAGCTATACCGCAGAAAGCAATATTACTGGTGTGGATCGTAATAAAGTGAACCTAGGCTTCACTCTCTACGATGGAACCAACTTGGGTGCTGCCGATATTATTGAGATAGACCAAGCCCTCTACGCCGATAAATGGATTAGAATCGCGATTAAATTAAGTTCAATCAAGCATTATTCAGAAACCAATTATGTTCGCACCACAAAAACCCCAGCAGACTTAGCTAATGCGATCATTAAGGGTTTGCTAGTCGTCGCTGAAACTAAAACTGGTAATGTATTGCGCGGCAACATAAGCAACTGGAACGACAGTATTCCAGAAAGATTTAAAGAGATTGATGTAAACATTAAGAAAATTGAATTTGTATTCAAATAGAAATTTCGGGCATAAAAAAGGCGGGTCATATAAATAGCTCGCCTTTTTTATTGCACGAATAAATATACTTTTTTACAACACCGATACAATCGCCTTACTCACATAATCCATTTTCTCTACCGTTAAACCTGCAACGCTAATACGGCTGGTATCGGTCATATAGATGCTGTATTCATTTTTCAGCTTATGAACTTGCTCAACACTCAAACCCAAGAATGAGAACATACCGCGTTCATTGGCGATAAAACTGAAATCGCGCTGGCTTTGCAATTGATTTAACGTCTGCACTAAATTCACACGCAAACCGGCAATACGCTCGCGCATAAGCGTTAATTCATCGCTCCACACTTTTGTTAACTCATTGCTGTGCAAAATAATATCCACCAGTGCGGCACCGTGTGCGGGCGGCATGGAATAAATTGAACGCGCTACGCTTAACAAATTGCTCAAGCCTGCATCGGCTTGGTTTTCATCCGCAAAAACAAAACTCAAAGCAGCTGTACGCTCGCGATACAAACCAAAATTTTTGGAGAAAGAAGTCGCTACAATTACTTCGGGTAAACGCGCAGATAGCATACGCAATCCGTAAGTATCTTCTTCCAAACCTTCACCAAAACCTTGGTAGGCCATATCCACAAAGGGAATTAAACCATTGGCTTCACACAAATCTGCAACTTGATCCCACTGCGCGCGCGTTAAATCAGCGCCACTCGGGTTGTGGCAGCAAGCGTGTAGCAAAACCAAATCACCGCGCGGCACTTGCTTCAAGGTTTCCATCATCGCAACGAAATCAATACTGTGAGATGCATAATCATAATAGGGATATTCGCGCAGCTTTAACCCTGCACTACCCAAGAGAGGAATATGGTTGGCCCACGTAGGAATACTCACCCAAAGATTTGCACCCGGCTTAGCACGTTGAATTAATTCAGCTGCAACACGCAGCGCACCACAACCACCCGGTGTTTGCACTGTGCGTACACGATTAGCATCCACGGCTGCGTGACCTTTACCAAACACCAATTTAGTAGAAGCTTCATTGGCACCTGGGTATCCTGCAGGCGGCGTGTAAGCCTTGGTGACTTCTTGTTTAAAACGAATTTTTTCTGCTTCTGCTACTGCCGCCATAATGGGCGTTACACCCACATCATTTTTATAAACACCGACACCCAAATCTACTTTGAGCGGATTGGTGTCTTTAGCGTAAGCAATGCTTAAGCCGAGGATGGGATCAGCAGGTAATAAAGGCAGAGTTTCAAACATAGCGATATCCGATAGGTTGTGGTGTTGATTTGAATAAAATTTTACATTAAATAATGGTTAATAATTGCAAGAGTTTTTTCTAAAGCACCGCGATTGTCATTGGCGACTTGCAAAGCCGCTGCACCACGCTTATTGCGTTCTGCAGCATCCAAAACAAGCAGCTCCACTTGTTTAGCTAACTCATTAGCAGATTGAACTAAAGTCAAAGCACCTGCATCTCTCAGCAAACGCGCAACTTCTGCAAAATTAAAGACATGAGTGCCACTGAGAATTGGCAATTGCCAAGCCGCTGGTTCAATAAAATTGTGGCCGCCATTGGGCACCAAACTCCCACCAACAAAGGCAATATCACTTGCGCCAAACATCAACAGCAACTCACCCATGGTATCGCCGATAATAATTTGAGTATCCGCACCCACCATTTGTGCGCTGCGCCTTGCAACCACAAAACCACGGTTCTCGCATAAATTAGCAACGCTATTAAAGCGCTCAGGATGGCGAGGCACCAAGGCAAGACGAAGATTTTTTAACGCAGGATTTTGCTGGCATTGTGCAAAGGCATCTAGAATAATCTCATCCTCACCTTGGTGTGTACTGGCAGCTATCCACACCACATAATCGCCTGCTTGTGACCATTCTTGTTTTAAGCCTACCGCTTTTTGACGAAGTTCATCGCTGAGCGTTAAATCAAACTTCACATTACCGGTGATATCGGTATTTACAAGCGGAAGACCAATAAGATGAAAACGCTCTGCATCCGTTTTATTTTGCACCAAACCTCTGGTTAAATTTTGCAACAAGGGGCGAGTCAACGCGGAGAACTTTTCATAACCTCGCGCAGATTTTTCTGACATGCGCGCATTAATCAATAAGCTAGGAATATTGTGTATGGCGCAAGCCGCCAAGGTATTTGGCCACAGCTCAGTTTCCATAATTAATAACAGAGATGGGTTTATGCGCTTAATAAAGCGGGCCAACACATCGGGCAAGTCATAGGGTGCGTAGACATGAAAAACACTTTCGCCCAAGCTGGCGCGCACGCGCTCAGAACCGGTTGGTGTGGTAGTGGTAACCACCAAAAAAACATCATCACGCACGTGTAGTAATTTAATCAACGGCAGCGCAGCAATAAACTCACCGACGGACACAGTGTGAAACCAAATGACTTTTTTATCCGTTTTGAGTGGGGGGAAAAATGCAAAGCGTTCACTCCAGCGTTTCGCATAGGCAGGCGCAGCAAACGCCCGCCACATTAGACGCAGCAAAATAAAAGGCACCGCCAAATAAAAGATAGATGTATAAATTAAGCGCATATCGAAATTACTGTATAAGTATTTTTACTGAAGTCTTTGCACGAAAGACAATCTTATCAAGCAAGTGCCGATTTATGATTCGAAACCCTAGAGGCATGGATGCCGACAGGGAGCTACAGGGAT
>DAOORH010000306.1:0-4557 GCA_035389145.1 Cellvibrio sp. | reverse complement strand
GCTAGGTATTAATTATTCAGCACGATTAATTTCAGTTCTCTATCTCAAAGTAGGCGACTCTGTAATTAAGTTAAAACGTGATGAGCAAGAGGCTACCACTGATTTTGGTGTTACTGCATCGAGTGTTGCACAGAGTACCGCTTCAAGCAGTAACTCTTCCCTAGTCAGTAGCTCGTCATCTACTTCCTCATCGGCAAGTGCTTTGGCTGCGCCACAAAATATTGCAGTTGTCCCCGCTAATGGATCAGTAACGCTAACCTGGAATGCAGTGGTTGGTGCGACTAGTTACAATATTTATTATGCCTCTGAAGCCAAAATTTTAATTCGCAGTATTGCCAGTTTTGATGACGGTACAATGTTGCAGAATGTCAGTTCTCCCCGCTTTATTAATTCTTTGCGTAATAATGAAACCTATTATTTTGTCGTTACTGCGGTGAGCGGTAATGTAGAAAGTTTGGCGAGTCTTGAAGTTAGTGCAACTCCTAGCGCGATTGACGTTTCCAAGCAGCCAACTGCACAGGAAGTGTTGGTGATGGAGCTTGTTAATCGTGCGCGCGCTAACCCTGAGGCAGAAGCTGCGCGTTATGGTATTAGCTTAAATGATGGCATTACTGGTGCTGCAATTGCGGCGACACCAAAACAACCGCTGGCTCATAATCTGTTGTTGATTGATGCTGCGTGCGCTCATTCACAATGGATGTTAGGTGCGGATATTTTTTCGCACACTGGTATTAATGACTCCACGCCCAGCACACGTATGAGTGCTGCGGGTTATCTGTTTGCCGGCAGCTGGATGAGTGGTGAAAACATTGCTTGGGGTGGTACAACGGGGTCTAGTATTAATTTAACTAACTATGCACTTCAGCACCACGAAGGGTTATTTAAATCACCGGGGCATCGCCTCAATATTCTTGAAGCTAATTTTCGCGAGCTGGGTATTGGGCAAAAACAGGGGTTTTTCCTAAGCAATGGCACCAATTACGTATCGTCAATGCTGACACAAAATTTTGCGCGCTCTGGTTCTAGTTATTATTTAACGGGTGTTGTGTATAAAGACTTAAACAACAATGAGTTTTACGATGTGGGCGAGGGGTTGAGCGGTATCAATATCAGCTTTAATGGTGCGACTTATCCTGTGTATGCAGCCGGCGCGTATTCCATACCCGTGAGTAACGGTACGTATAATCTAACGATTACGGGCGATGCCCTTGGCTCAGCGGCTTTTAGTACCGTACAAATTAACAATGCAAATGTGAAAATGGATGTTCTACTAACAGGAAACATCATTAAAGTTGTTTTGCCTTAGTGTCTGTAAACAGATGATTTTTTTATATATTCTTGTGTAAAAAGCTGACCAGATTTCGCCAGTCAGCTTTTTTTGATTTGGCGATATGAGTTTTTTAAGATTCCATATTGAAATCGTAACTTAAACTTTGAGTGGGCTCTTGCAAATAGTGGCCTTGAATATAGTGCGCGCCAGCCTGCCAGAGTGTGGATAGTACGCTCGCATTTTCTACGAATGGCACAATAGTGATTTTGTTTTCCACGTGAAGTTTTTCTATGAGTTCAATTAAGGCTGCAGAGCTTTCGTTTTTGTGTTGAATGTCACTCGTGAAAGATCCGTCAATTTTAATCATGCTCGCAGGAACATGTTTAAGTGCATTGAAGGGGTTAAGTGAGCAACCGAAATTGGTGATCGACATTTGGGTTTTCATTTTTTGCAAGCCTTCTGCAAAACTTTTAGCTGAATTTATATGATTGGTGACATCCACTTCATTAGCTTGGAAGGTGATGGTGTCTGGCGCTAATTTAGCGGCTTTGAACGCTACTGCAAGCCAAGGCAATAGTGTTTCGTCACAGAGGGACTGACGACCTAAATTCACAATCAGTTTGGTCTTGTTGCCTTTGGTGCGATGTTGCGACAGCATCTTAATAGATTCCAAAATCACCCAGCGATCAATTTTAATACTCAGGTTGATTTTGCTAGCGGCTTCAAGGAATTCATCGGGCTCAACGCTATTGCCGGCATCATTAATCATGCGCAAATAAACTTCGTAATATTCTTCTTCCGAGCCGCGCAGGCTAATGATTGGTTGAAATAGTAAACGGAACTTATCGTTATCCAGGGCATGTTGTATTTCAGAGGCTATATCGCGCACTGTATCCACAACCACAACGTCAGGTTCAAACAGACTGGCATTATTGCCTTGTGCTGTTCGCACTTTTTCCATCGCTATGCGCGCTTGTTCAATCACAGTGCCAGCATTGGTTGATGTGTCATTGATAATGGATACACCTACGCTGCAAGTGAGCTGTAAGGTTTTGTTGTCTATTTCAATTATGTGATTTTCAAGTAGTTTGCATAATTGCAAGGCGCGATTCACCGCGGCATCGGCTTTAATATTTGGGATTAACAGGGTAAAACAGGTATCACCAAAACGTGCCAGAACATCCGTGGTATTTATTTTTTCACGAAGAATGGTGGAAATATCGCTTAGCACCAAATCTGAACCAGCAACACCAAATGCCGAAGATACTCGCTCGCCAAAACCATCGAGCTCGATGTAGAGCAGACTCAATGATTGCTGATCGCCAATGTGGTCAATGGTGTGCTCTAACGCTTGAATCATATGTTGGCGATTGTAGAGGCCGGTCACTAAATCTTGCGATTTAATTTGATCGATTTGCGCTTGTAATTCTTCATTATTGTTTTGCACTTCATGGCGTGTTGCGCGCGCTAAAAATTGAATGCAAGGTTCTTCATCGTAGGTTACATGAGAGACTTCTAGGTTAATGGCGGTGGGGGTGCCATCTTGCATGACGCCGCCAAAAGCTAATTGGCTAGAACCTACGTCTTCGCCTTTAAGTGTGAATTCTTTTAGGAAGTTTTTGAGTTTATTTTGCTCGGCATCGGCAACCATATCCATGATGGGCATGCATTCAATGTCGTCGCGATTTTCAAAGCCAAATAATTCCGCAAAAGATTCGTTGGCGTAAAGGTATAGACCATCTTGTACATAAGCGATGGCATCGCGTGAAGAGTCCAGTAATTGCTGGCTGCGGCGCTCGGCTTCGCGGAAGCGGCGGTCGGCGGTGCGGCGTGCTTGGCGATCGATGCGATTGTTCATTTCGCGTTGAATAACCAGGAGTAGGTGTTGATCATCGTCGAGGTTTACCACATCAACCGCGCCCATTTTCATTCCTTCCACTTGCGCGAAGGGCTCTTCATCTTCGTGCAGTAAAATAACCGGTACGTCTTTGTTCAAGCGGCGAATATGTTTGAGGGTAATCTGTGGTGTGGGATTGGTAGTGTTGTCGTTGCCAATCAACAAATCCCAAGTTTGTTCTTGTAGCAGTTTAACTAAGGCTTCTTCACTATCCACATGTTGCGCGCGGCTTGGCCTGCCTGCGTTATGCAGCATACTGATTAAGCGCTCTGCTTCGGCGCGCGAGTTGTTAAGAATAATAAGGCGAATGGTGTCTATTGAAGTCATATTATGTTTTCTGTGCCGATCCTTTAACCACTGTGAGAGCGGTAACCATAATCATTGGGTAGCCATTGGGCGCGCTATCTGCGCCATGTATCGGTAACGAGTTGCTTTGAGCCCTAGACTAATTTAGCTCGAATTGTGCGACTATCTTACTTAAATCTGATATTTGCTCAAGCCTAGCGTCGATTTATGCGACTTGGTTAACCTTGTCGCGTACATGAGGAGGCTCAGGAGTCCCAAATAGAATCGAAATCATCATTTTTGGCTGCTTCTTTGGGTTTGCTGGTAACCAGCTCGCGATAGGTGAACTGGCTAAAGGCACCTGTCGCAAACAAGCGACGCGTCAATTGAATGTTTTGCTGTTCGGTATCTGTCCCATTCGCAGTACGTTTAAAAATTCGCGCTTTACCATATTCTCGAAAAGACACCGCATTAGTGATTAAAGTGGCCGGTTGGTTAATCGCTTTGAGTGGCGGAATCTCCAAACCACGCAAATACTCTGAAGAGTCGCCGGTTTTATGAATCATGGCCAAACCAACCGGAGTTGCACTTGCCGCCAAAATTTGAATGCCGAGTTGAGTGGCGCCCTTAGTTTGATTTGCCCAGCGCACAACACCGATACTCCAGCGATTACGCAGTGGATCACGCAACCCCAAGAGTTCACCGGCTTTAACTTGATTGGGAATTTCATCGCGCCATTCAATGCAGTAACCACCTGGGCTACTGTCGATTAAGGGTACGTGGTAGATAGGATTTGCCTCTTTAAATTCTTCGGCTTCTTGTTTTTTGATTGCAAGCTCAATGCTGTCGGTTGCAATCGAGCGGCCAGCAAGAGGGGTGCCAGAAATTTCAAAGGCATCGTCCCAAGGGTCTTCTTTAGCTTTTTGCTTAGCGGTATTTTTTAGCATAACCCCGCGCTTTTGAAAAATAGAGCCCATCTTGTCGCCGGATGGCATGCCGATGGTTCTGTTTAAAAAGTGCGTGAAGTTCATTTGCCCGGCAAGTTGATAGTGAATGTTGCTAAGACCTACAGCGACATCAAGCGCCCCTTGGCTTTCCTGACGCT
>DAOORH010000305.1:0-4561 GCA_035389145.1 Cellvibrio sp. | reverse complement strand
CAAAACAACAAGCAAACGCTGATTAACAGACACTGCCTGCGCTTCAGGTGTAGCAATCTGAACTACATAAATAGGTTTAGCCAAAGACTGCTTGCGTGGCACATGCACCAAAACGCCATCATCCAACCAAGCATTGTTTAAGGTGGCGAACAAATGTTGCGGGCCTTCAACCACTTTACTCAAATACTGGGCGATCAACTGTTGCTGCGCATCATTCGCTTGCGAGAAGCGCACTACTTCTGCCGCCCCTAGCTCTTCTGAAATGCCACTTGAATTGGCTTGATCAAACACACCATTTACAAACACTAAGCGAATTGCATCGACCGCAATAAATTCAGCACCAATATTTAGGCCGGTAGCTTTCGCAGCCCATGCTTGCGGGATATTTTTTTGCAGCGAAGCGAGCGACGTATTTTTCCAATGTTCAGTTTTGCGCGTTGGCCAAGTTACATGCCGCCAATCGTTTGCGGCCTGCGCACGCAAATGACTCAACCACGCAGGGGTTTGTTGCAGCGCAGCAAGTTGTAAGGCTTGTTGTTGAAAATCACTCATCTATTAAACAGCCTCTTCTTCAAGCCATGCATAACCTTTTTCTTCCAACTCTAACGCCAATTCTTTACCGCCAGTTTTTACGATACGACCATTAGCTAGCACGTGCACATAATCTGGAACTATATAATCCAGCAGACGCTGATAATGAGTTACTACAATAAAGCTGCGGTCGGGTGAGCGCATTTCGTTTACCCCATTGGCAACAACTTGCAAGGCATCGATATCCAAACCAGAGTCGGTTTCATCGAGAATGCACAAGCTCGGCTCCAACAACATCATTTGCATAATTTCGTTGCGTTTCTTTTCACCGCCAGAGAAACCTTCGTTCACACCGCGCTTTAAAAAAGCTGGATCAAGGCTTACGCGTTTGCTGGTTTCACGCGCGAGCTTCATAAACTCAACGGCTGACAATTCTGTTTGGCCATGATGCTTGCGTTTAGCATCCACTGAAGCTTTCAAAAACTCCATATTGCTCACGCCGGGAATTTCTACCGGATATTGGAACGCCAAAAATAGACCTTCACGCGCCCGCTCTTCAATTTCCAGATCAAATAAATCTTTACCATTAAACTCAACGGTACCGCCAGTCACTTCATAACCATCGCGACCAGAGAGCACATTACCGAGGGTACTTTTACCCGCGCCGTTTGGGCCCATAATGGCGTGAACTTCACCGGGTTTAATGGTGAGACTCAAACCTTTAAGGATGTCTTTTTCTTCCACTTTGGCGAACAAATCAGTAATGCGTAACATAAAGTTTTTAATCCGATAATTTAGTCTGATACGGTATTCGTTTTTCGCGATTAACTTGCGAGCTTTTAACCTACAGAACCTTCAAGGCTCACTTCCAATAATTTGCCAGCTTCCACAGCAAATTCCATTGGTAACTCTTTAAATACTTCACGACAGAATCCATTCACAATCATGGACACTGCTTTCTCTGCGTCAAGCCCGCGCTGTTTACACAGAAATAATTGATCGTCACTTACTTTTGACGTAGTAGCTTCGTGCTCGATAACTGCAGTTGGGTTTTTGCTTTCAATATAGGGAAAGGTGTGCGCGCCACACTTATCGCCAATCAACAGTGAATCACATTGCGTGTAGTTGCGCGCACCTTCTGCACCGGGATTCATGCGCACTAAACCACGATAAGCGTTTGAGCTTTTACCCGCAGAAATGCCTTTGGAAATAATGGTTGAGCGCGTGTTTTTACCAATATGAATCATCTTCGTGCCGGTATCGGCTTGTTGATAATTATTGGTAAGCGCTACGGAATAAAATTCACCCACACTGTTATCGCCACGCAAAATACAGCTTGGGTATTTCCACGTAACCGCAGAACCTGTTTCAACTTGCGTCCAGGAAATTTTGGCGCTGGTGTGGCAAACGCCGCGCTTGGTTACAAAGTTGTAAATACCGCCCTTGCCATCAGCATTACCGGGATACCAATTTTGCACGGTGGAATATTTAATTTCAGCGTTGTCGCACGCGACCAATTCTACGACCGCGGCGTGCAATTGGTTTTCATCGCGCATGGGCGCGGTGCAACCTTCAAGATAACTTACGTGAGAGCCTTCATCGGCAATAATTAAAGTGCGCTCGAATTGGCCAGTATTTTGTTCGTTAATACGGAAGTAAGTAGACAACTCCATGGGGCAGCGAACACCTTTGGGGATGTATACAAAGGAGCCGTCGGAAAATACCGCGCAATTTAAGGCTGCGTAATAGTTATCTTTTGGCGGCACAACTGAGCCAAGGTATTTTTTAACCAAGTCAGGATATTTATGTACCGCTTCGCTAATGGAGCAAAAAATTACGCCTACTTCTAATAGCTTTTCACGAAAGGTTGTTACCACTGAAACCGAATCGAATACCACATCCATAGCCACGCCAGCGAGCGCCGCTTGTTCGTGCAAAGGAATACCGAGTTTTTCGTAGGTGCGCAAAAGCTCTGGATCGACTTCATCCAAACTTTTGGGTTTGTCGGCCATAGATTTTGGCGCGGAATAAAATGAAACCTTCTGAAAATCTATATCATCGTATTTAACATGCGCCCACTCTGGCTCAGTCATTTCCAACCAAGCGTGATAGGCCTTTAATCGCCATTCCAACAACCAATCTGGCTCATTTTTTTTGGCGGATATAAAACGAATCACCTCTGGGTTTAAGCCCGGCGGCAAGGTTTCAGAATCAATGTCAGTAATAAAACCGGCAGCGTATTCTTTCTTGATGAGGTGTTCGACTTGTTCAGACATGTTTGTGTACCTTAAGCTTTTTTCAGCTTGGCGACGACACTACGAATGTGTTCAATCGCAAATTCAATTTCTTCGCGCGTGGTGTAACGCCCCACACTAAAACGCAGCGATGCCTGTGCTTGTGCATCGCTCAATCCAATCGCTTTCAGCACATAACTGGGTGACATACTCGCCGAGTTACACGCGGAACCGCTCGATACAGCAAGATCGCGCAGTGATAATAAAAGCGCTTCGCCATCGCAGCCGTGGTTTGTATCAGTTGCAAAAGCCACGTTGAGAATTCCGCTCACAGAATCTGTGCTTGAGCCATTGCGTTTTACATTGGGCAGATCGGCAATGCCTTGCCATAACACATTGCGCAGCTCTGCTATACGTTCAGCGTCGCCAACAAGATTGTTCTGCGCCAATTCAGCGGCTTCACCCATACCAACACATTGGTGTGTAGCCAGAGTACCTGAACGCATATTACGCTCGTGACCGCCGCCATGAATTTGCGCGACAATTTTTACATCGGCCGCGCGGCGTACATAAAGTGCACCAATACCTTTAGGGCCATAAAATTTGTGAGCCGATAGCGACAACAAATCCACACCCAAATCTTTTACGTCGATTACAATTTTGCCTGCGCTTTGCGCAGCATCGCCGTGGGCTAGAACGCCACGGCTTTTACAGAGAGCCGCTAAGGTTTTGATATCGTTAATGCAACCCAACTCATTGTTGACTTGCATGATACTGACTAAAAAAGTGTCATCGCGCAGTGCAGCTTGTAAATTTTTAGCGGTAATCATGCCTTCATGATTAGGCTGCAAACGCGTAACAACAAAGCCATGCTCTTCTAACCAAGCAACTGGATCAAGCACCGCTTTGTGCTCGATGGCTGACACAATGATATGACCGCCAGTTTTGTGCAGAATTCGATAATCTTCAGCCGCACCTTTTAATGCAAGGTTATTGGCTTCAGTTGCACCACTTGTCCAAACAATCTCGCGAGCATCCGCACCTATTAATGCAGCAACTTGGCTGCGCGCATACTCTACCGCTTCCTCTGCCTGCCAACCCAACATATGTGAACGTGATGCAGGGTTTGCAAAATTACCTTCCAGTGTTAAACACTCCGCCATCTTAGCGGCCACTTGCGGCGCTACCGGCGTGGTGGCGGCATAATCCAAGTAAACGGGTTTGCGGAAGCTTGCTGTTGAAGGAGTCAGAGTCACGCCATAGTCTCGGGGTTTAAATCATCTAATCTAAAAAATTACAAAATTTCGCTTAACGCGATATGGTTTTCCGGCTTAATACCCTGCTGCAAACGGCTATCTTGACGATCTTTAACCGCTTGAATTTCGCCGCGTGCGACTAGATCCGCCAAGCTAATACCACTTAAAAACTGGTGGATTTGCGCGCTTAAGTTTTCCCACAAATGATGGGTCAAGCACACCTCACCTTCATGGCAGTTACCCTTTCCTTCACAGCGAGTTGCATCCAGCGATTCACTAACCGCATCTACCACTTGAGCAACAGAAATATCGGCGGTATTGCCTAGTAGACGATAACCGCCGCCGGGGCCGCGTACACTTTGAACTAGATTGCACTGGCGCAACCGGGCAAATAGCTGCTCCAAGTAGGATAAGGATATGCCTTGTCGCGCGGAAATATCCGCCAAACTTACCGGCCCGTGCTCCGTATGGAGCGCCAAATCCAGCATGGCGGTAACCGCATAACGTCCTTTGGTGGTGAGTCGCATAGGAAAGACCTAA
>DAOORH010000304.1:1764-4571 GCA_035389145.1 Cellvibrio sp. | reverse complement strand
GACAAGGTGCTGCTCTATACCCATGAATTAAATCAAGCGAGCTTCGTTGCCAGTGGCTTAAATTACGATGCAACCGTTCGCAACCTAGAATTAATTGGCGAAGCAGCCACTCACATTCCCGATGATGTTCGCACTGCAAATCCGCTCATTCCTTGGCGAATGATAATCGCTACCCGCAACCGGCTCATCCATGGCTATCTCGGTATTGATAACGACACCCTTTGGAGCATCATTCAAGATGACATTCCCGCGCTTTTAATCGCGCTGACTGAGTTGCACAAAAACTATCTCGAAACCCCGCAAGCTTGATTGATGAATACCCCCCAAACCCTCGACCAAATCCCCGTTACCGCCTTAAAAGGAGTTGGCGCAAGTTTAGCGGAAAAATTGGCGAAGATCGGGCTTTTTTCCCTGCAAGATGTCCTCTTTCATTTACCCACGCGCTACATGGATCGCACCCGCGTTACACCTATTGGCGGCTTGCAACCGAATGTGAATGCGGTGATTGAGGGCGAGGTACGCGCTTGCGATATAGTCTTCGGCAAGCGCCGCAGTTTGGTGGTACGCATGCAGGACGGCACCGGTGGCATCACTCTGCGCTTTTACCATTTCAATGCCGCACAAAAGAATCGCCTTACCAACGGCACCCAGTTGCGCGTATTTGGTGAAACTCGGCGCGGCGCGGCGGGGTTGGAGATGTACCACCCAGAATACGATTTGCTGGATGACGCCGCACCGCTGCCGCTGGAACAGCACCTCACCCCCATCTACCCCGCAACTGAAGGCCTAACTCAACCACGCTTGCGCACTCTGGCCGCGCAAACGCTCAAATGGTTAAACACCCATAGCCTGCGCGAACTCTTGCCGGATGAAGTACGCCGTCAACTCAACCAAAGCTCCCTGGCCGATGCTCTGCGCTATTTGCACCAACCCCCCACCAACGCCAATGTGCATTTATTGATGGAAGGCGAGCACCCGTTTCAGCAGCGCTTAGCGTTTGAGGAGTTGCTCGCGCACCACTTGAGTTTACTGCTGTTGCGTCGCCAAACGCAGGCCGATGGCGCCAGCCAGCTCTACATCAACAAGCAGCTGCAGGCTGATTTTTTAGCGCAGTTACCCTTTCAACTCACCCGCGCGCAAACGCGCGTCTTTACCGAAATTGCCGCCGATTTGGCCAAAGCTATTCCCATGCTGCGCTTGGTGCAGGGCGATGTCGGCTCTGGTAAAACCGTCGTCGCCGCGCTTACTGCACTCGCGGCAGTCGCCAACGGCAAACAGGCCGCGATTATGGCGCCCACGGAAATTCTGGCCGAGCAGCACCGCATTAACTTTGGCAATTGGCTGGAGCCGCTTGGAATAAAAATCGGTTGGCTAACGGGCAAACTTAAAGTCGGCGAGCGCCGCACTCAGCTCGCCGCTATCGCCAATGGCGAGGCACAAGTGGTGATTGGCACTCACGCGCTGTTTCAAGATGCGGTGGAATTTGCAGACCTCAGTTTAATTGTTATCGACGAACAGCATCGATTTGGCGTGCAACAGCGCCTATCACTCAGGAATAAGGGCACTTCTGGTTCATTACGACCTCATCAACTCATCATGACCGCCACCCCCATTCCCCGCACCCTCGCCATGAGCGCCTATGCGGATTTGGACTGCTCGGTGATTGATGAGCTGCCACCGGGGCGAACCCCCATCACAACCGTGGTCATTAGCGATCAGCGCCGCCCGGAGATTATCGAGCGGGTGCGCTTGGGCTGCGAAGAAGGGCGGCAGGCTTATTGGGTGTGCACTCTGATTGAAGAATCTGAAGCTTTGGAGGCGCAAGCAGCGCAAGCAACGGCAGAAAGCCTTGCCCTCGTATTGCCGCATTTACGCATAGGTTTGATTCATGGGCGTTTGAAACCTGCCGAGAAAGACGCGGTGATGGCCGCGTTTAAGGGCAATCAGCTGGATTTATTGGTGGCGACTACGGTGATTGAAGTCGGCGTTGATGTACCCAATGCCAGCCTGATGATTATCGAAAACCCTGAGCGTTTGGGTTTGGCGCAGTTGCACCAATTACGCGGGCGAGTAGGGCGCGGTGCTTCCGCAAGTCATTGTGTGTTGCTCTATGGCTCGCCCTTGTCGAATCACAGCAAAGAGCGATTGCGTGTGATGCGCGAAAGCAATGATGGCTTTTATATCGCCGAGCAAGATTTGCAATTGCGCGGGCCCGGCGAAGTCCTAGGCACCCGCCAAACCGGCGACATGCAGTTCAAAATTGCCGATCTACAGCGAGATGCTCATCTTTTGCCCAGCGTGAAAGAGGGGGCAGAACATTTAATGGCGCATCATTTCACACTTTGCCAAGAAATCATTAAACGATGGCTTGGAAAGAGCCATGTTTACCTGCAAGTTTAAAATACTGGTCTATGCTCACAAGACAGACCAAAAAGCTGCTGACACACATTTTCCACCCCTGAGACACTAACAAAGGAGTAGGCCGTGCCTGTACCATCCAGCGTTCAATCGTTGCTTCAAAACCGAAATGTTGCCTTTGATTTGGCAACAACGCCGTTCAATGACGATGATCAACGCTTGGTATGGCACGACCAACATTTACGTAATATGAGCGCCGCTAAATCCTTGATTTTGCAAGACGGCCAAGGCCGCGTACAGGTGATAATTTCTGCTGATCGCCTGCTCGACCTGAAAGCTGTTAACCGCCAACTGGGCCGCGAATTACAGGCCACCAGTTTGGAAGATATTAAAAAGTTCTGCGCGACCCACCAACTCGATTCCATCCCCGCACTCCCCAAGCTTGCAGG
>DAOORH010000304.1:0-1664 GCA_035389145.1 Cellvibrio sp. | reverse complement strand
TTCGGTATGGCGTACCTCTGCGGCCTGCTGCATAACTTTGGTTATTTGATTTTGGCAGAGGTTTTCCCACCTTATTTTCACGCCTACTGCGAGATGGCAGACGCCAACCCACATGTTACGCATCAAGCGATTGAACGCCACTTGGTGGGCGTAACCCGCGAGCAATTGGCAAGCACGCTCATGTCGCTTTGGTCTATGCCAGAGGAAGTGATCGTTGGCCTGCGCCACCAAAATAACCCCAACTTTCAAGGTGAATACAGCCAGTATGCCAAGTTGATTTTTGTTGCCCAGCGCCTGCTGCACCAACACAATATCGGCCAAGGGCCAAAGCTAGAGATTCCCCAATCGGTATTTGATGATTTGCATTTAGACCCAGAGAAAGCCCAGCAAACCGTGCAAAATATTCTTGAATCCAGCGATGACTTGAAACATATTGCCCATGAGTTGAGCCCTAAGCACTGAAAGGGATCAACCTGCGAAAGGGATTAAGGTTAAAACAAGATAGCAACAAACCCCTGCTCCACACTCTGGATTTCAGGGGTTTTCTTTTTTAGGTTATGATAAAAATATGAATAAAGCGCAAGAAGCTGCGGCGATTTTAGTTGAACGTCGTCAATCAGGCACACAAGGTGATCGACTTCCCGAAAGCTGCCGCCCCACCACTTTAGAAGAATCCCTCGCCATTCAAGCTGCCGTAACTGAGCAGTGGTGCGAACAAGAAGACGATAGCGTCGGTGGTTGGAAAAGTCTGCTGCCACCAGAAGGCAAGGTTATCATCGGCCCTATTTATACCCGCACCATAGATTCAGTCGCGCCGGTTTCACTCTGGTCAAAACCTAGTGAGAGCAAGATCGCACGCATAGAACCTGAGTTAGCTTTCTTCTTTGGGCAAGATTTACCGCCGCGCGTGCAACCCTATACCCCCGCCGACGTTGATGCCGCCATCAGCCGCACCCACCTCGCGCTGGAACTGATCAACTGCCGCTACACCGACCCCGGCCAATGCGCCTTCCCCGAAATGCTGGCGGATGGTTTAGTCAACCAAGGCTTATTTATTGGCCCACAGGTGGATGATGAACTGGCACGCAACGCGAGTGAATTTACCCTTATTGTCGGCCAAAATGGCGAACTTAGTAGCCATAATGCAAAACACCCTAACCACAGCCCGCGCGCACCTTTATATTGGTTAGCTGAGTTTTTACGCAGCCAAGGGCAGGGTATAGTCGCCGGCCAAGCGGTAATTACTGGCTCGTTTGCCGGCGTGTTGGAAGTGCCTATGAATACTGACATTACGCTGGATTATGTTGGGTTGGGCGAGATGAGAGTGCGTTTTACCGCCAAAGATTAAACGCCTAAGTCGTTCAGCGAGCATTCACCTCCACCTCGATAAATTTGCCGCCGAAACGAAAACTGACCTCCCCAAGTGCGCAAGCTGAGGCAATCCGCTTGCGCGCTATTGCAGTCAAGGACACGTTCAAATGCTTTAGCTTCACTGCCCCTGAATTCAAAGGACTAACAAATGAAACGCAAACCGAGTGTTCACCCTTTTCGATTAAGTGTTGTATTGAGCGCGCTGTTCATGCTTTATGGCTGTGCTTCAGATGCCCCTCAAGTAACGCCTACTCACTCACCTCAAGTTTCCGCTAGCAAAAATGCTGCATTTA
>DAOORH010000303.1:0-4582 GCA_035389145.1 Cellvibrio sp. | reverse complement strand
AAGTTGAGAAACAATAACCAACACCAAAGATACCACTAACAAAGTCGTTGAGATCGCATTTACTTCTGGCGAAACACCTACACGCACCATCGAGTAAATCTTCAGCGGCAAAATTTCATAACTTGGGCCAGTAACGAAGGCACTTACGATTACATCATCTAGCGACAAGGTAAAGCTCAATAGCCATCCCGCAGCGACTGCGGGCAAGGCTAAAGGCAAAATAATTTTCATAAAAATTTTACCTTCGGTAGCGCCAAGGTCACGCGCAGCTTCGAGCATTTTCATATCGAAACCTCTTAAGCGCGAATATACCGCCACAATCACAAAGGGCAAACAAAAAGTAATGTGCGCCAATAAGAGCGACCAAAAACCCAACTGAATACCGAGCAAAATAAATATAATCAGTAAGGCGATTGCCAATACAATTTCTGGCGTAAGCATACTCACAAACACCATGGAGGACAAAATGGCTTTGCCTTTAAATTGGTAACGATGCAAAGCAACTGCAGCGAGTGTGCCAATGATAGTGGCAAGGCTTGCACTACTAACAGCAATTAATGCCGAGTGCCCAGCAGCCTGCATAAGGCCCTCATTGGCAAATAATTTAACATACCACTTCCACGTGAACCCAGCCCAATGAATGCCATATTTTGAAGCATTAAATGAATTAATAACGAGCACGACAATAGGCAAGTAGAGCATTACTAAAACGCCCGCTAGGTAGCCCCAGCTCAACCAACGACCTGATTTAGAAGTCGGAGCCATTGATGCCTCCTTGCTTACTCACAAAACCTGCCGCCTTGTAATAAAGCCACAACATAAACCCGAGTAAGACAATCAATAACACACTCAAGGCCGAACCAAAGGGCCAATCGCGAGTTACCAAGAATTGTGTTTTGATAACATTACCCAGCAATAGATTTTTCGCTCCGCCCAACAAATCCGCCACAAAAAACATACCCATTGCGGGTAGTAACACCATTAAGCAACCAGCGACAATACCGGGCGATGTTAGTGGAATAGTAATATGCCAAAAACGGCTCCATGCACCCGCTCCTAAATCTTGTGCGGCTTGATGCAAGCGCAAGTCTAATTTTTCAATGGCAGAAAAGAGTGGCAGCACCATAAATGGTAGGAGGATATAGGTTAAACCAATAATGACCGCAAACTCGGTATAGAGCATTTGCACAGGCTCTTTTATTAAACCTAAGCCCATCATTGCATTATTAAACAACCCTTGCTGACCCAACAAAAACTGCAGCGCATAAACCCTAACTAAAGAGTTAGTCCAGAAGGGTAAGATCACCAAAAATAATGCGATGGGCTGCCATTTTTTCGGCAGCTTTGCGATGCACATCGCAAAGGGATAACCAATTACTAAACACACCAACATAGCCTGCAAGGACATGCGCAGCGAATCCCAGAGTACTTGCAAATAAAGTACATCCAATGTGCGCACATAATTTCCCGCGGTCACGGGAAGCGCGACTGTCTCAACCGGGTCGCGGGTTAAAAAACTAGTAATTACCACCAATAAATTGGGCATAAAGACAAAGCAAGTGAGCCACACACTTGCAAGCCCTATCGCCCAAAAACGGAATTGATTGAGGTGCGCCATGATATTAGTGAGCCTCGTAGGGCATAACAACTTCCCAACCGGGAACCCATTTAACAGCGACGGTTTGATTTAAACTGTAATCGAACGAAGGGTCATCTTCATCAAAAAATTCACTCGCCATAAGCTCAACGCCGGATGGCAAACGGATAATTGAATCAAGCGTTTTACCTTTGTAGTTGCGTTCAATAACGGTGCCCATAAGCACTTGCGTTAAATGCGGGTCATCGCTGTATTCCACGCGCACATCTTCTGGGCGTAGCAACACATTTACTTTATCGCCCACTTTAAAATTGTGCTCAGCATGCAAGGTCCATTGCAAACCTTCTACTTTAACTTCGTATTCTTTGTTGCCATCAACCGCAACAATTTCACCGTCAAGCTGATTAATTTCGCCGATAAATTTTGCTACAAATAAATTGGCGGGATTTTCGTAAATTTCGCGCGGCGTACCCAACTGTTGAACTATGCCTTTGTTCATGACCACAACGCGATCCGACATAGACAGCGCCTCTTCCTGATCATGCGTGACATACACAAAAGTGATACCGAGCTTGCGCTGCAATCGCTTAAGTTCAAGCTGCATTTGTTGACGCAATTTGTAATCGAGCGCAGAGAGCGATTCATCGAGCAATAATAATTTGGGGCGATTAACGACGGCACGAGCAATCGCAACACGTTGCTGTTGGCCTCCAGAAAGTTGCGCAGGTTTACGGTTGGCAAAATCACCAAGACGAACCATTTCCAGCGCCTCAGTAACGCGCGGAGCGATTTCATCTTTGGCAACACCACTCATCTTTAAACCGAAAGCGACGTTATCAAATACCGACATGTGCGGAAACAGCGCATAACTTTGAAATACCGTATTCACGGGGCGTTTTTCAGCAGGGAGCTGGCTAATTTCTTCACCGGCCAAACGAATCTCACCGACATCGGCCGACTCTAAACCAGCGATCATTCGCAGCACAGTTGTTTTACCGCAGCCAGAAGGGCCTAAAAGCGTAAAAAACTCACCATCGTAAATAGTGAGATCAAACTTATCCAAAACCACATTGCTGCCGTAGGTTTTGGATAAGCCAGTCAGAATTAATAAGGGGCGCGCTTCAGTCACCTCGTCAGTGCTCCTCTGATAATTAAATAGGCGATTAAACAACTATCAAGGCAAGTGGCTTAGATCAACTTGCTCCGGTAATCGATAGTAAAAACGGTATTAACATTGGATACACACTGGCACAAAACCACTTCAAACGAAGGCAGTTTTGAACATCTAGTCTTATACGAGTTTAAAGGTGTGACCTTCGTCAAAAAGAGGCTGCATTTTACTCACACAGGGCGGCAAAAATCCAGCAATAGACGACGCAAAACACGCGCCAAGTTTGATTATGCACTGCTTGCGCAAAGAGAATGAATAAATCATGAATATTCACTTCAAAAACAACTTAGCCCCGCAGGGCAGGGCTAAGTCGATTAAGAGCTGACTAAAAAATGATTAGGCAAAAGCCTACCAAATTAGATGGGGCGACCACCATAATCAGGGCTAGGTTTTTTTGGTGGGTCTGCCGTCACATTGGCAGGTACTTCACTGATTTGGCCGCCGCGCGCTAAAAATGCAGCAACTTGGTCTTCCAACTCATCGCGAATTTTCTGACGCGAAGCAATGCTGAAATCTTCCAGCGCCTCTACCACTGCCGCAGCTTTGCTGGGCGCGATATAGCCTACTTCATCACTATCTAGAGGCTCATCATCGGCATCTTCGACGTCACCGTCTTCAATAGGCTCTTCGATTTCATCTTCTTCGTTAATGAGATCATCACTCATACTTTCACCTGCATTTCATTTAACTATTTCATCGGACACTGTTGCATTAAATACTGGGTATCAGACAACCATTGCAGACGTATCATCGGGATTGCACTAGCTTCGGCAACATCTTTCACCTTGCTATCGTTGACCTGTTTTTTCGACTTACTACTCTCGACTTACTATATAGCTCAGACTTGAGACTTCGTCATGAATACTGCAATAAATATTTAGACTTTTTTGTCATACAGTCAACCCACGTACGAATTAGCGTTATTGCCGGTTGGTGCTGATGAGGCGCATTTTACTGTTACAAACGCCAAGCGCAATCGCGGATCTGTAAATCTTAACGATAAAAACCAAATTAAAATCAAATGGGTTTCTCACGAACCTATTCATGTTCATTTTTCACCCAAAAGTGCCACTAAAACACACACTTTTAGGGAGCAACCAGAACTGAAGGACAAAAAAAAGCGCACTCAATGTGCGCGCTTTTATTACTAATAATTTTTAGATAGCCTCTGGGCCCGTTTCGCCAGTGCGAATACGGATAATTTCTTCCAAAGGTGCAATAAAAATTTTGCCATCGCCAATCTTACCGGTATGCGCTGCTTTACTAATGGCTTCTACTGCTTGCTCAACCATTGAGTCATCAACAGCCAACTCTAGTTTTACTTTAGGCAGAAAATCAACCACATATTCAGCACCGCGATACAACTCGGTGTGGCCTTTTTGACGACCGAAGCCTTTCACTTCAGTAACTGTCATACCTGTTACACCCACTTCTGAAAGTGCGGTGCGAACATCATCTAATTTGAAAGGTTTAACAACAGCAGTAATTAGTTTCATTGTTTGTTCCTTTATTTATGGTCTCATGTGAGGTTTATGGCCTCATTCAAGGTAGCGCGCTTTTGTTAATTAAGAACGCCCAAATCGTCTTTTTTCAACAGAATCAAAAAAACCTAAGATACACCTTAGCTATACGAAAAGCACCTATCCACTTTGCACAATTTTCTGGCAAAACTAAGCAGCCTCTCAATTAGCCTTACTTTTTAGATTTAAGCACTATCATCTGGGGCTAAAAAAAGCCCCTTGTAGATCACAAGGAGCTTTTCAATAACATCTACAACTTAAGTATTACGAGTGATACGCACGCTCGCCGTGTAC
>DAOORH010000302.1:0-4584 GCA_035389145.1 Cellvibrio sp. | reverse complement strand
TGCCATATTGAAGTTCAGACATACGGGCCAAGTCGCCTTTGCGACGTTTTTCTTCAAGCTCTAAACGCGCCTGTTCCAGCTGGCTTTTAATTTCTTGCGAACCTTGCAGCGCCGCTTTTTCTGCGCGCCAAATTTCTTCAAGGTCATTTAATTCGCGTTCAAACTTATCTATGTCTTGATCAATTTTTGCGAGGCGTTTTTTACTCGCTTCGTCTTCATCTTTTTTCACAGCTTCGCGTTCAATTTTTAATTGAATTAAGCGACGCTCTAAACGATCCATCTCTTCTGGTTTGGAATCAATTTCCATGCGAATACGACTAGCAGCTTCGTCGATTAAATCAATCGCTTTATCCGGCAATTGACGATCAGTGATGTAGCGTTGCGATAATTTTGCGGCGGCAATAATCGCCGAGTCGGTAATATCTACGCCGTGGTGAACTTCATAACGCTCTTTTAAACCACGCAGAATCGCGATGGTATCCGACTCATTGGGTTCATCGACTTGTACTTTTTGAAAGCGACGCTCAAGCGCAGCGTCTTTCTCGATATATTTACGATATTCATCAAGGGTTGTAGCCCCTACGCAATGCAGCTCACCGCGAGCGAGTGCGGGCTTGAGCATATTCCCCGCGTCCATAGATCCTTCTGCTTTACCGGCGCCCACCATAGTGTGAATCTCATCGATAAATAGAATCACACGACCTTCTTGTTTGCCGAGTTCATTAATAACAGCTTTTAACCGCTCCTCAAAATCACCGCGAAATTTTGCGCCCGCTAAAAGCGCACCCAAATCTAAGGATAAGAGACGCTTGTTTTTTAAACCTTCAGGCACTTCGCCATTAACAATTCGCTGTGCAAGGCCTTCGACGATTGCCGTTTTACCTACGCCCGGTTCACCGATTAACACGGGGTTATTTTTAGTGCGGCGCTGCAAGACCTGAATCGTGCGGCGAATTTCGTCATCGCGGCCAATCACGGGGTCGAGCTTGCCCGATTCAGCGCGCGCGGTTAAATCGACGGTATATTTTTCTAGCGCTTGGCGATTGCCTTCGGAATCCGCGTCTTCAACTTTTTCGCCACCGCGCACTTTTTCTATCGCCTGTTGCAAACGCTGTTCGTTGCCAAATTTCTTCAGCAATTCATTAATGCTCGATTGAGGATCTTTCATGGCGACGAGTAATACAGTATCGCTAGAGACAAATTTATCGCCTATTTTTTGCGCGTATCTATCCGCTAGATTTAATAAGCGCCCCATCTCTGGCGACATACCTACTTCACCGGTAGGATTTTTAATGCTGGGCAAACCATCAAGCTGTTTAATTAAGGCTTCGCGCAAGCCCGCCACATCAAAGCCGGCTTGATTTAATAACAAACGTACGCTGCCAGCGCCTTTTTGCTCCAGCATGGCAAACAGCATATGAGTGGGCTCCAGCTGGCTATGATCACGCCCAACGGCAAGCGATTGAGCATCAGATAGCACAAGCTGCAATTGATTGGTTAAACGGTCGATACGCATGGAAAACCTCTAGTGTTACAAAACGGCTGATATGACAGAGAACCTAAATTTCTCACTAATACAGTAGTGGGGGCAAGGCGCGACATTTCAAGCTCGCACTTAAGTGTGAACAAAGGAATAGCCTAGAAGTTGAGGTAAATCAATTATTGCAAAGACTTGAATATAAAAAGAGTCACCCAATAACCACCCTATGGAATATTTACTTAAGCAATTTCACTAGGAACAACAAATGAGCCCGCATGAATATATATTGATAGGAACGGTTTTTGGTCTTTTTATAGCAGCCTGGCTGGCAAGTAAATTTATTCACTATTTACGCAGCAAACGTCACAATCGCGAATTATGGGGGACAATTTTTGAGGGGGCGACTCACAAGCTCATCAATCTCGATACGATTAAAGAACCTGAAGTTTTTATTGAAAAGAAAGCCAAGCAAAGTGGCCAGGGTGATGATAAAGACAAGAACTCGTAAGCAAGACATAAAAAAAGCGAGATTGTTGGCTCTCGCTTTTTTACAAAACACAAAAAGATTTTAGTTCGTGAAAATGCCTTGCGAACGCAAATACTCTTCATAGGTTCCGCTGAAATCCACCAAACCGCTTGGCTGCATATCGATAATGCGTGTAGCCAAAGAAGATACAAATTCACGGTCGTGGCTGACGAAAATCAACGTGCCGGGGTAATTTTCTAGCGCTAAGTTAAGTGCCTCAATGGATTCCATATCCAAGTGGTTGGTTGGTTCATCCATCAACAAAACGTTTGGATTGATCAAACTTAATTTGCCGAACAACATACGGCCTTGCTCACCACCGGAAATAACTTTTACTGACTTTTTAACGTCATCATTCGAAAACAACATGCGCCCCAAGGCACCGCGTACCAATTGTTCGTCGCCTTTTGTCCATTGTTTCATCCAATCGAATAAATTGTCTTCTGCTGCGAAATCTTCGGCGTGGTCTTGCGCGAAGTATCCAATCTCCGCTTGTTCCGCCCATTTTACTGAGCCAGCATCGGCTTCTAAGTCACCATATAAGCAGCGCAATAAGGTTGTTTTACCTGCGCCGTTCGGGCCGATAATGGCGATGCGCTCACCTGCCTCTACTTGCATATTTAAATCGGCGAACAAAATTTTATCGAAGGACTTTTTAAGATACTCGACCACCACAGCCTGACGATGCAATTTTTTGTTTTGCGTAAACTTGATATAAGGGCTTACGCGGCTTGAGGGCTTAACGTCGTCCAATTGAATTTTATCAATTTGCTTTGCGCGCGATGTCGCCTGCTTGGCTTTTGAAGCATTCGCAGAAAAGCGGCTAACGAAGGTTTGCAGTTCGGCGATTTGCGCTTTCTTCTTGGCATTTTCACCAAGCAATTTTTCGCGCGCCTGAGTCGATGCAATCATGTAGTCATCGTAAGTGCCGGGGTAAACGCGCAGTTCGCCGTAGTCCAAATCTGCCATGTGCGTACACACCGCATTCAAGAAGTGACGATCATGCGAAATAATAATGATGGTGGAATTGCGCTGCGTAAGCATGCCTTCCAACCAGCGAATAGTGTTGATGTCGAGGTTGTTGGTGGGTTCATCTAGGAGCAACACTTCCGGATCTGAAAAGAGTGCCTGCGCTAGCAATACGCGTAACTTCCAGCCCGGCGCTACCGCACTCATCAACCCGGTGTGTTGCTCGATACGGATATCCAAACCAAGCAACAATTCACCTGCACGCGCTTCGGCGGTGTAGCCATCCATTTCAGCGAATTCAACTTCCAATTCTGCTACTGCCATGCCGTCTTCTTCAGTCATCTCCGGCAAGCCGTAAATACGGTCGCGCTCGGCTTTCACACGCCACAATTCGGTATGCCCCATGATCACCGTATCCAACACGGTGAATTCTTCGTAGGCAAACTGATCTTGCTTCAATTTACCCAAACGGACATTGGGTTCCAGCATCACCTGCCCCGCCGACTGCTCCAAATCGCCACCCAAAATCTTCATAAATGTGGATTTGCCACAGCCATTGGCGCCAATCAATCCGTAGCGGTTGCCATTGTTAAATTTAACCGAAACGTTCTCGAACAGCGGCTTGGCGCCGAATTGCATGGTGATATTAGCGGTGGAGATCACGAAGACATACCTAAATAGAGGGTGATAAGACGGGAATAAGGGCGCGCATTCTACCCAAATCGGGTGACGATTACCCATTAAAGTCACTCGGTGGGGCGAGATATTCTTAGAAATCGGCCTAAATGACTTAGGCAAACATGGGGACAAGTGGCGAACTCAGTTAAACTTCGCCCCCTTGGGCTACGAGACGAGCTCATTAACGTCCAAACGAACTGAATAGTTGACGCAACTGCTATGGTAAATACATTTAGTATTTTAATAATTGGCTTTTCAGCGATAAGTGCGCTGATTTTGATAGTCGCCTATGTGTTCTTTTTGAAAACCGTCAATCGGTCTTGGCATGTGGTTTTATCCTGCGCAGGGCTATTGATATGTTTGGCGGGGCTGCAGTTTGGGCACCTAAGCTACTTTATGAATGGCAGCGATGTTTTAACATCGGCAACTTACCGTTTTTGGTTGTACTTAGCGCCTGCAATGTTTTTCTTCTTTGGCCGAGCGACCTTTTTGCCAGACGAGCCATTACACCCGCTGCTGCTATTGCACTTCATTCCCATATCATTCAACTTTTTTCTGCGCTATGAAATAGCGACGCCGCTCATTTTCATCGTGGGTATGGGCTACTGTTTTTCGTTGGCCTATTTGCTCTATGGTTTACGCACACAGCGTAAACGCTTTCATGTGGAGATGTTCTTCTTTCTGCTGTTTTGCCTTATCGCCATTGCGGTGCTGCTGATTGGGCTATCAATCCCCTATATCGATCATCATTATTTTTATGTTTTCTACACTTATAGCATCGGTATATCTTTCATCTTAGCCATGGCCGCCTTAATCATATTCCCTGACTTGCTTGAGCAATTGGTTGAAGTGTCGCAGTTGAGTTATTCAGCCTCTACCTTGAAGGACACCGACATTACCGCCTGCACCACCAAGCTTGATCAACTCATGA
>DAOORH010000301.1:0-4597 GCA_035389145.1 Cellvibrio sp. | reverse complement strand
GCTAGTGTTCACGCTACGCAAAAACGGGTGTTCATAGTTGTAAAAATCCGCAACCCCGCCCCCTTCACTCGATCAACTGCGCTAGAGGCCGGTTGGCAGTGGAAAATTCCACTTCAGCACAGGTCGGGCAATGGTTACGTGTACTGCAGTAAATACATTTCAGACGAAGAGGCCGTTAACTCTTTGAACCAAAATGTAAGTGGTACTGCTTTAGCTCAGCCTAGAATTATTAAATTTACTACTGGAGTGCGTAAAAAGTTTTGGAATAAAAACTGTGTTGCATTAGGGCTTGCTAGCGGATTTTTAGAGCCCTTAGAGTCAACAAGTATTTCGTTGATTCAAAGTGGTATTGAAAAGTTACTGCATTTTTTTCCCGATAAAAGTTTTAAGCCAGAAATAACAAATGAAGCGAATCGTTTAAATCTTTTAGAGTATGAACGAATCAGGGATTTCATTATTTTGCATTACAAGGCCAGCACTAGAAATGATTCCCCATTTTGGCGTTATGTTAATGCGATGAGTATCCCTGAAAGCCTTTCGACAAAGATCGTGGCTTTTGAAAAGGATGGGCGCCTCATTAGTTATGCTCAGGAAACCTTTCAGGATGCCAGTTGGATAAGTATGTATAACGGATTCAATATAGTCCCGAATAGATCGGAATTAACGCTTGGGCAAAGCGATCGTGAAGCCCTAACCAAAATGCTAGAAAGAATGAGGTCTGCAATAGCAGTAGGCGTCACTTATTCGCCACTGCACGGTGAATTCTTAAAAACTCTCTAAGGCAACGCTAATCTTCCCCGATGTAGGCCCGCCCCTTGGTTGGGCTTTACTCTCCCATCTTCCCATCTTCCCATCTTCCCATCTTCCCATCTTCCCATCTTCCCATCTTCCCAGTCTTCCCAGTCTTCCAGGCCTCTTTATGCCGGTCGGTTATGCGCGTCATCGGTCGTCCTAACATTTTTATATTTAAAATATGATTTGCATGAGAATCTTACATGTAATAAATATTGCATCTATGAAAATAATCCTCTAACATTGCGCGATATAGTCATAAATACCATATATCTGACAAATATCTGGGCATTCCACAAAACATAAAAAAATTAGGTACATCTATGTGGGATAGGTTTCTTGCTTACTTGCAATCATTGAAAAGCGTGTACCGGCTTGCGTTATGGCTGGTGTTTCTGGTTGTTCAAAATATTGCGGTGGCGGCATCTGCCGCTGATTCTCTTTCTACTTCAAATACACCAGCCTTAAAAATTCTATTTGATAAGCCCGCTACCGATTGGGAGCGTGAAGGCTTGCCAATCGGCAATGGCGCTATGGGCGCGGTTGTTATGGGTGGGCTAGAGGTTGATCGCCTGCAATTTAATGAAAAAACACTTTGGACCGGTGGCCCCGGCTCCAAACAAGGTTATGACTTTGGTATAGCGCCAGAACCGCAAACCACTAAGTTAGCGGCGGTGCGTAAGACCTTGTTGGAAAAGGGCGCAATAGAGCCAGAGGTGGTTGCGAAAGAGTTGGGTCGTAAAACGATTGGTTATGGCGATTACCAAAATTTTGGGGAGCTGATACTTAAGCTTCCGAGCGCGGCTGGCGCGACTGATTATCGGCGCGAATTAGATTTAAACAATGGCATGGTGCGGGTGAGTTATCTGCAAGATGGCGTGCGTTACTTGCGTGAATATTTTGCAAGCTATCCCGATGGTGTGATTGTTGTTCGCTTGAGTGCAGGCCAACCCGCAAAAATAAGTTTTACCGCTTCGTTGAATATTCCTGACAATCGCAGCGTTCAAACGCAAGTAAAAAATGGGCGCATCAGCGCGCAAGGTAGCTTGCACGATAATGGCTTGAAATACGAAGCAGCTGTGCAGGTTATTGCCTCTAATAAAGAAATAATAAGTGACGATAAGTCTATACATGTGAATGGCGCAGATTCAGTTGTGCTCGTGTTAACCGCGGGCACTAACTACGCGCAGCAATATCCTATTTATCGCGGTAAAGATCCACACGCAGCAGTAAATGCAATTCTGGAGAAGACGAGTAAAAAATCCTACTCGGCATTGCTCACTAATCATCAAAATGATTACCACGCGTTATTCAATCGTGTTTCGTTAAACATTGGCCAAGTTTTGACAGCGCTGCCAACGCCGCAGTTGTTGGCGAATTACCGCAAAGGCGATGCCGCTTTAGATCGCACACTTGAAGCGACTTATTTCCAGCTTGGTCGCTACTTAATTATTTCTTCATCGCGCAAAGGCTCTTTGCCTGCAAACTTACAAGGTGTTTGGAATAACTCCAACACGCCCCCGTGGAATGACGACTATCACGTTAATATTAATTTGCAAATGAATTACTGGTTATCCGAAACCACGAATTTGCCTGAAACTTTGCCACCGTTTTTTGATTTTGTAGATTCATTGGTTGCGCCGGGTTCGCTCGCGGCAAAAAAAATTCTGGGTGCAAATGGTTGGACGCTTTTTTTAAACACAAATATTTGGGGCTTTGCCGGTGTTATCGAATGGCCTACCGCGTTTTGGCAACCTGAAGCGGGTGCTTGGTTGGCGCAACATTATTACGAGCACTACTTGTTTTCGCGCGATGAAAAATTTCTGCGTGAGCGCGCTTATCCAATCATGAAAGGTGCTGCGCAATTTTGGTTAGATTCCTTAGTAAAAGATCCGCGTGATGGTAAGTGGGTTGTGTCACCGAGCTTTTCTCCCGAGCAGGGGCCATTCGTTATTGGTGCGGCTATGTCACAACAAATTGTGTTCGATGTGCTGCGCAACGTATCTGAAGCAGCAGATATTCTTGACGATAAAAAATTCGCGCAGCAAACCAAAGCAGCATTAGCAAATTTGGATTCAGGTTTACGTATTGGCAAATGGGGGCAGTTGCAAGAGTGGAAGCAAGATATTGATGATCCTAAAAATCAACATCGTCATGTTTCGCATTTGTTTGCATTACATCCCGGTCATCAAATCGATGCGGCGGCGACGCCAGAGTTATTGCAAGCTGCACGCACAACCTTAAATGCGCGTGGCGATGGCGGTACGGGTTGGTCGCAAGCATGGAAAGTGAATATGTGGGCGCGTTTATTGGATGGTGATCGTGCGCACAAAGTTTTATCGGAACAATTAACCATAAGCACCTTGCCAAATTTGTGGGATAACCATCCACCATTTCAAATTGACGGCAACTTTGGTGCGACTGCAGGCATTGCAGAAATGTTATTGCAAAGCCACAACAATCAAATTCAATTATTACCTGCCTTGTCTAGCAAATGGGCGAGTGGATCTGTGAAAGGTTTGCGATCGCGTGGAAACCTGATGGTGGATATGCGTTGGCACAATCTAGAATTGCAAGAGGCCGTATTGCATGCGGGTCACAGTAGTGAAATAACCATAAAGAATTCCTTGTTGGAAAAAGTGTTTACGTTGACTGAGATAATCAGTGGGAAATCGGTTGGCATAAAACTTAACGGGGATAGTGGGACGTTTGCCGTACAGGGAGGAAAGAGTTATCTGCTTGCCAAGAAATTGTAAGTTTATGGTTCAAAGCAAGTGCTGTATCGCCACATACAATAATTAAGTGGCAAAAAATAGTTAGGGGTGGTTCAAATTTTTTAACTGGAGAAAGACAATGATAAGTAAAAATGAACAAACATTTCTGAAAAAGAAATTGCCGTTATATATCAAAATGGCGTCTAGCGTTTCGTTGGTTGTGGGTGCTATGAGCTCCTTGCCAGTTTATGCTGCTGAAGCAGCAGAGTCAGAAGAAATTATTATTACTGGCCAGCGTGCGAGCGTTCAGTCTGCGCAGGCAATCAAAAAGAATTCTAATGTTATTGTAGATTCTATTGTTGCTGAAGATATTGGTAAGTTGCCAGACCGTAGCGTGACTGAAGCACTACAACGCGTTCCTGGTATTACCGTTAGCCGTTATACCAATGGCGATGCAGAGCACCCTGCGGTAGAAGGTAGTGGTGTTGCAATTCGTGGTATGACTCAAGTTCGTGCAGAACTAAATGGGCGCGATATTTTTTCTGCTTCTACGGGACGCGGCTTAAGCTTTGAAGATGTTCCCGCAGAATTAATGTACGCGGTTGACACCTACAAAAGCCCATCGGCAGATATGATTGAAGGTGGCTTAGGCGGTACTGTAAATTTACGTACTCGTATGCCATTTGATTCGGCTGGCCAATTAGCAAGCTTCACTGTTAAAGCTAACTATGGCGATCAAATAAAAGAAACGAATGGTGAGTACTCAGGTTTGTACAGCAACCGTTGGGAAACTGAAATTGGTGAAGTGGGTTTCTTGGTTGACATTTCAACCTCTGATCTTTCTAGCCGTTCAGACCAAATTTACACGCGCGCTTATATTCCTAGAACAATAGACAACAAAACTGTTTATGTTCCAAAAGGTGCAGACTGGCGTCGCAACGATTACAGCCGTAGTCGAGATGGTGCTTATGCTGCATTGCAGTGGGCTCCCAATGAAGATACAGAAGTTTATTTGACGGTGTTCCGTAGCCAGCACGATTCAGCTTGGGACGAAAACGCCTACTTTATTTCTGGTTGGAACGGCGATGCAG
>DAOORH010000300.1:0-4599 GCA_035389145.1 Cellvibrio sp. | reverse complement strand
TAGAATCGGTCATTTTTTACTTTAACTCCGTAGTTTTCATGAGACTTTTCATAAGACTTACCATGGGACTATGCCTTTTGAGCCGTGCCTTGTGAGCTTTGCCATGAAAGGTTATGAAAGGGAAATTGGGCCAAGAACCTAGTTAAGGCAGCTTTAACAAAAAGAGCCTTTAAAAAATCGCGCGAAGTATAACAGTGCTGTAAACTTTTGGCATTCGCGGGAGCGCCATCGGCTCCCTTTTTCGTCTCTTAAATGGATGCTATTTGTTCCATGTCATCATTGATTTTATTCAACAAGCCTTACGGTGTACTTTCTCAGTTCACTGACGACCAGAACCGCCCCACCTTGGCGCAATATATTAAATTGCCGAATGTTTACCCTGCGGGCAGACTCGATCACGATTCAGAAGGACTTTTACTGCTAACCGATGACGGCCAAGTGCAACACCATATCGCCCACCCTGCGCATAAATTACCCAAAACCTATTGGGTACAAGTAGAAGGCGCTCCCAACAGCTATGCGCTAACTAAGCTACGCCAAGGCGTTGAACTGAACGATGGGATCACCTTGCCCGCAGAAGCGCGGCTCATACCTACCCCCAAATTATGGGAGCGCGACCCGCCAATTCGCAGCCGCGTAAACATACCCACCCAGTGGCTTGAGATTGTGATTAGCGAAGGTAAAAATCGCCAAATCCGCCGAATGACCGCCGCTGTTGGCCACCCTACTTTGCGCTTGGTACGAGTAAAAATTGGCAATTGGACACTGGAAGGCATAGCCCCCGGAGAATACAAAGCAACGACGATTAATCTGCCCAAGTCAGCAATGATGGAAGCTCCCCGTGGGCGCAATAATCGACCTGCACAGGGGCAAGAACGTAGATCGGCCAATGGCGATAAAACCAAACCATCTGACAACCAAAAACGACCACCGCGCAATAATCAAAATCCGAACGGCGACAAAAACCGACCTAGGCCATCAGCGCGTCAACCAAACGCTAGCAAGCCTGCAGCACCAAAACCCAGCGTTGCGACCAAGGTTATTATTAAGCCGTCTCGCAATAAACCAACAACCGATTAACTACGGTAACCCCCTCCCAACCTCCCCCTTGAAAAGAGGGGAGGAGCTTAGAGCACACCCTGTAGCAAATCCTTTCTCACAGCTGGTGAAATAGGTGCCAAAGTTCATTCTGCAACAAGCAGGGAGTAAAGCCCCTCCCCGCTTTTCAAGGGGGAGGTTGGGAGGGGGTTGCTCTTACACACAAATTAAGGAAACACTATGACCTGGGCACCCCATGTAACAGTCGCCACCATTATTGAACGCGACAACCGCTTTTTGATGGTTTACGAAGAATCTGACGGTAAGCTCGTTTACAACCAACCGGCCGGCCACCTCGACCCTGACGAAACCCTGCAGGAGGCAGCCATACGCGAAACCTTGGAGGAAACAGGCTGGACGGTAAAACTCACCGGCGTAGTGGGCGTAAATCTTTACACCGCTCCCAGCAATGGCATTACCTATTTCCGCACCACGTTTATCGGCGAAGCCATTAGCCATGACGCCAATCGCACCTTAGATACCGGCATTATTGAAGCCGTTTGGCTGACCTACGAAGAGTTGACGGAGCGTAAAGACCAACTACGCAGCCCTATGACATTACAGATTATTGATGACTATTTAGAAGGTAGACGCTTTCCCCTTGGCGTTGTGAGGTAATAATTTGGTGATGTAAAGCATCTCAACATCAAAAAAATATCGATACGCCATATGTGTCGATTTTTTTTACATTTTAATTCTATATATTTCTTCAAGATATTGATTTAAAAGGATATTAAATAGTGGCCCTGTATTTGCTAGACAAAAAGCAACATGTGTGACGCGCATCACACAATAAGCAAATCAAAGTCACATTTACACCCCGAGGGAATCATGAACAAACTGCTCAAGCCTCTATTTGCACTAGCAATTACTTTCACCAGCAGCCTTAGCTTCGCAGGTCAGTTACCGGTTTTTAGCGGCTGGACAGTCTTCGGTTCAGAAGACCAAACTGGCTCTGGCGAATACTATCTAACACCAGGATATGGCGGCCAGAAATTCGATGCTGAGTATTTATTTTACAAGCTGAATGGCAATAGCCTGTCCGTAGGCTTGCAAACTGGCTTTGACATCATTAGTGATGCGGGCCAATACCGCGCAAACGACAGATACTATTTTGGCGGTGACTTGGCTCTGTCTTTTGATGGCAACACCAGCAACTACGAGTACGCTATAGATTTTGGCAACCTTACCAAAAACTATGCTGGCACCACCAAAATAAGCGCGCAAGGTAATGCCTCTGGCATAGATACAGCTGGCCTTTACAAGGCAAATAGCTGGAACAACGACATAGCCTTTGGCCAAAGCGCTCCTTACGGTGTATCAAACGGCTCTTTGTTGCTAGCCGCGAATAGTGGCAACTTCTCACAAGGCAGCGGCATTCTTGGTAGCGATAAATCCTACTTCACCATGTTCACATTTGATCTTTCAAACATTACCGGACTACAACCTAACTTTGTTTTGGATGCACATTGGACTATGTCTTGCGGTAACGACGCTATCGATGGTCGTGTTGCCTTAGCAAAAGTGCCAGAACCAAGCCCGCTGTTACTCTTTGTCTTGGGCTTTGCAGGCTTAGTCCTTGCGCGCCGTAAACTGAAATAAGTTTTTATCACGCGATAGAAAAGAGCCCATAGCGGCTCTTTTTTTTGCTTCAAATTCACTCCCGCACGCTTACCCGTGGAACTACTGAGTTAAGACGCGTAAAATGCGCGCCTCATTTCCTTAGCAGTAGCTTGTCTTTATGTCCCAAACATCCCCCGCCTCTTCAAAACCCCTCGTCATAGTCGGCATGTCCGGCGGTGTTGATTCTTCTGTCTCTGCGCTTTTACTCAAGCAGCAGGGCTATCAGGTTGAGGGCCTGTTTATGAAGAACTGGGATGAGGATGACGGCACCGAATACTGCACCGCCAAAGAAGATTTAGTCGATGCCGAGCGCGTATGCGAGAAAATTGGCATTAAGCTGCACACTGCCAATTTTGCCGCTGAGTATTGGGATAACGTTTTCGAGCACTTTCTTGAAGAGTACAAAGCTGGGCGTACACCCAATCCCGATATCCTCTGCAACCGCGAAATCAAATTCAAAGTATTTTTGGAATACGCCAAGATGCTGGGCGGCGAGCTTATCGCCACTGGCCACTATGTGCGTCGCGCAGATCGCGATGGTCACACCTATTTGTTAAAAGGCTTAGATCCCAATAAAGATCAAAGCTACTTTTTGCACGCCGTGGGTGAAGCCGAGTTTGCCAAATCGCTCTTTCCAGTGGGTGATATCGAAAAGCCAGAAGTGCGTCGCATTGCCGAAGAGTACGGCCTAGTCACTCACAACAAAAAAGACAGCACCGGTATTTGTTTTATTGGCGAGCGCCGTTTTAAAGATTTCTTGCAGCAATATTTACCCGCACAACCCGGCGAAATTCAAACACCGGATGGGACTGTGATTGGCCAACACGCGGGCTTGATGTACCACACCATTGGTCAGCGCCAAGGCTTGGGCATCGGTGGAGTGAAAGGCGCTAACGAAGAACCTTGGTTTGTGGCGCAAAAAGACTTAACGCGTAATGTATTGGTCGTCGTACAAGGTACAAATCATCCTTTGCTCTTCACCAATCACTTAATTGCACAGCAAGCACATTGGATTAATGGCAGCCCTTTAATTAGCGCCTCTACTTTAATAAATGATTCGGCGCCCCCAACTAGCTTTACCTGTACTGCCAAAAATCGCTACCGCCAGGACGATCAAACCTGTCGCGTAACTATTCTGGCCGATGGAACTTTAGACGTTCACTTCGATGCACCGCAACGCGCCATCACGCCCGGCCAGTCAGTGGTCTTTTATCAAGGCGATGTATGTTTAGGCGGCGCAGTGATTGAATCCACCGATAACGTTTAACCCTCTTTTTGAACCATGCTTTTTTGAGCCATGCTTCAACGAGCTTATAAGTAACTATCATGAGTAACGACAGTGAGTAAAAACCTACAGGATATTACCCTCGCCCTAGCGGGTGTTATTCAAGCAACCCTAATGGTTGACCAAGTTGCCAAGACCGGCCATGTGCAGCAAGACGCCTATAAATGCAGTATTGAAAGCTTATTTGACTTAAACCCCAAAGATACCCTCGCGGTCTATGGCGGCAATGCGCAAAATTTACGTATTGGATTAGAAGCTTTACGCGATATGTTAGCGGGCAAGCACAAGCATCAAGATGCCATGCGCTACGCCTTGGGCGCTTTGCACCTGCAAAAGAAACTCGCAGGCCGTAAAGATATGCTCAACACCATCGCCAATCGCATTGAACAAGCTGCCAACCAAGCGGAGCACTTTTCTTCTACGCACGAAAATGTGGTGGGTAACCTCGGCCAAATCTACAGCGAGACTATCAGCACCTTCCGTTTTCGCATTCAGGTGATGGGCGACCACAATTATTTGCAGCAAACGCGTATCGCCAGCCAAATTCGTGCACTGCTTTTGTCTGCCATTCGCTCCGCCATGCTCTGGCGACA
>DAOORH010000299.1:0-4614 GCA_035389145.1 Cellvibrio sp. | reverse complement strand
TTAAATCAGAGGTGGTTGCAGGAATGTTTACACTTCCAGAAATAATGCCACCTGCCGTTAACATGCTTGTGTTGGTTTCTACACTCACAGAGCGACCAACCAAAGAAGATGCTTGCAAAGCTTGATTAGATTGAAAACCACTACTGAAACTATTAAAACTGGTATTTAATTTTTCAAGGCCCTGTACCGAACTGAATTGCGCAAGCTGTGCTACAAATTCAGAATTGCTTTGTGGAGCCAAAGGATCTTGATTTTTCATTTGCGTAATCATCAACTGTAGAAACGCGTCTTGACCAAGATCATTCGATTTTTTAGCAGGCGTTGCTGCTTTATTTTTGTCAATGGCGTAGCTGCTCAATACATCATTAGCGGAAGCTGTATTGGTTACTGTACTCATTTTAATTCACCTATTGATCTTGTTAAGCTTCTGATCTATCGATCTACTCAGCACCTATTTATCCGTTACTGACCTAGAGTAAGAACACGTTGAACCATTTGCTTCGCAGAGTTCATAACTTCTACATTCATTTGAAACGAACGTGAAGCTGAAATCATATTTGTCATTTCTTCTACAACATTCACGTTGGGGTAAAACACATAACCTTCTTCATCTGCTTTAGGATGAGTTGGTTCATAGCGGCGCTGTAGCGGCGCATCACTTTCAACAATACCCAAAACCTGCACACCGGCATTGGCATCTTCTTCGTTGATGGCTTTGTCGCCCCCTAAAGATTGCTGCATGGCTTGACGTTGAATGGCAGCGAACACTGGCTGACGGCTACGATAAACTTGATCAACACTTGAGCTTGCAGATTGCGCGTTTGCCAAGTTGCTCGCGGTGGTATTTAAACGCAAACTTTGTGCGTTCATTCCTGTGCCAGCTATGTCAAAAATGTTTCCCAGTGCCATGATGTTTCTCGCTTCTATTAATGTGTACTTCAACAAATAGTTGGATTAAATTAAATTTAAATCTTAGTCACCGCGAATTGCTGATTTCAACCCTTGGAACTTGCTGTTTAAAAACTGAAAGCTCGCTTGAAAAGCTAATGCATTTTTCATGTATTCCGCATGCTCAATTTGATCTTCAACGGTGTTGCCGTCGATAGAGGCTTGCTGCGGGGTGCGATATAACAAATCAGCATCCTCCCCAAACGCAGTTCCCATGGCGATATGACGCTCATTGGTAGCCTGCAAGTTAAATGCATTAGATTCAGCGGTTTTGCGATTAAGTATTTCTTTAAAATCCAGATCGCGTGCTTTGTAGTTAGGGGTATCAATGTTCGCCAAGTTGTTCGCCAAAACACCGGCACGCTGGCCACGTACGCGCAATGCGCTTTCGTGAATTCCCAAGGCTGATTCGAATGATATGGACATGGCAGCTACTCTCAATTAGGCAATTTGGTGTAGGGGGTTGGTTTTAGACCTTTGCCCATTTACCTTCGTTACAAAATAGATTGCAACGCTTATGCCAAACCAATAAAAGTTTATATCACATTGTTTTTATTGGAGTTTTTATTATTTTTTTGCGCAATAAACGGCAATACCCAAAGCGGCAAAGAAACAAAGCGGCAAGGCCTTTCCGCTTATCTCGGCAAAAGGAAAGCAGCGCAAACTAACCGACAGTGCGCTAACTCATACACCACGCTTTGTGGCAAAGTAGGCGTCTACTCTTATTATCTCCTCACGAAATACCACTATGTCTTTTTTAGCTATCCACCATGTCGCTATCATCTGCTCTAACTACACCCGCTCTAAGCAGTTTTATACCCAAACGCTAGGTTTCAAGATCATTGCCGAAGCCTATCGTGCTGAACGCCAGTCTTTTAAGTTAGATTTAGCGGTAGCCGACGGCACGCAATTGGAGTTGTTTTCATTCCCCAATCCACCTGAACGCCCTTCCCGCCCTGAAGCCTGCGGATTGCGTCACTTGGCTTTCGCAGTTGCCGATGTTGAACAGATTAAGAAGGATTTGGAGCAAAAGGGTGTTGCAGTTGAATCCATCAGAATTGACGAATATACAGGGAAGAAGTTTACGTTTTTTGCAGATCCAGACGGTTTGCCACTGGAAGTTTATGAGGTAGTGAATTAAGCATTTTAAACATTCAACATAAAATTAAGCCGTCAACTCATAGAGATGACGGCTTTCGAATTTTCTAGCTGACTAGGCCATCAAATCGCCTTATACAAAATCCCCGGCTCACAGCGTACCATCTCAAATAAATCTGCCGCGCCCGCCAAACCTTCGGACGATCCTAAAAAAAGAATACCTTGGGGCTTCAACGAAGCGTGAATTTTTTGCAAAATTTGACGCTTTAAATCCGCATTAAAGTAAATCAACACATTGCGACAAAACACAATATCGAACTTACCCAAACCGGCGTAAGAATCCATCAAGTTAATGGGGCGAAACTCAATTCTATCGCGCAATAGCGACTTCACCTTCCAATTACCAGCGGGGGTTTTATCAAAAAACTTATCTAGCCGCTCATTGGATAAACCACGCATTACCGACAACTTATCGTATTCGCCCTGCCTCGCCTGCTCAAGCACTGTGGTAGACAAATCAGTAGCCACAACTTGCACTTGGCGCGCCAAGCTACCCATATTTTTTTGCCTAAACTCTTCCACCATCATGCTGATAGAGTAAGGCTCTTGACCGGATGAACAAGCTGCAGACCAAATCCGCAAGGGGCCAAACGCTTTATTGTTAGGGCCCATTAGCTGTGGGAAAAGCGCGTTTTTGAGGTGGTCATAGGGATACACATCGCGAAACCAAAAGGTTTCGTTTGTCGTCATAGCATCAATCACTTCTTCTTTCAGCTTGCGATGAAGCCCCTGCTTGAGGCTGCGCACCAAATCGCCAAAGCTCGCGATTTTATGCTCGTCCATCAAACGACGCATACGGTTGGTTACTAAGTATTGCTTGTTATCGCCAAGCGAAATCCCGCAGGCATCTTCCAAAAATTGCCGAAACTGATCGAACTCAGCTTGATCTACACTATCCCGCGATGCCAATTTGGCAAACACATCGTTATTCGTATTAGCGTCTTTGTTTATCATAGGTGCTCTTTATAACGGCTGCTATTAGCAGTACTGCCTTACGTTAATGAGCATAGCTCTATTGACCTCACTGGAATTACTGCTCGTCAGGTGGAAGAATGCTTTCACCCGTAATAGCCAGCACTCGGTCGTTCACACGACGCGCCAATTCATCCGGATGGAACTTCGCTAAGAAATCATCTGCACCCACTTTGCGAACCATAGCTTCATTGAAGACACCGCTCAACGAGGTGTGTAAAACAATATGCAATTTTTTCAAATCCGGGTGATTGCGAACTTCTGCGGTGAAAGTGTAACCATCCATTTCCGGCATTTCTATATCGCAAATAATCATCACCAATTCTGCGTAGGGATCTTTGCCTTCCTTCAAAATATCTTTGAGGTAAGCCAGAGCCTCTGCACCATCTTTTTTGATGGTGGTACGAATACCCATGCCTTCAACTACGCGCTGAATTTGCTTACGCGCAATAGTCGAATCATCAACAATTAATACGTGTTTTTGTACAACTTTGTCTGCAATGCCGTCTTCAATGACACCCGCGCTAACCTCCTCTTTAACAGGCGACACTTCGGCGAGGATTTTTTCTACATCGATAATCTCTACCAACTGGCCATCCACCTGAGTTACCGCTGTGAGATAGTGTTCTTTACCCGCACCCTTTGGCGGCGGATGAATATCACCCCAGTTCATATTTACAATGCGCTCTACCGACCGCACTAGAAAGCCCTGCGCAGTACGGTTGTATTCGGTGATGATGACAAAGCAATTATCAATATCCGGCAGCTCACGGCGACCTATCGCCAGATTCATATCCATGATGGGGATTGTGCCGCCACGAATATGGGCAACACCACGCACTACCGAGTTGCGACCAGGAATTGCATTTAAAGGTGGACACTGAAGGACTTCCTTAACCTTAAATACGTTAATGCCATATAGCTGTTGGCTACCCAGCCGAAATAACAATAGCTCCAAACGATTTTGTCCAACCAGTTGTGTACGTTGGTTGACGCTATCCATTACACCGGCCATGCCACCACCTCTTTCGTAATCAAACGGATTTCACAGTTCTCAAGCTCCTGCATCTTGCAGCGGCTTGCCTAAATTTATGTCGCCTTTTTAACTGACTTGTTACAACCAGAGAAAACGGCATAGTCTTTGCTTTTATCATCTTAGAAAGCTTTTACGGCTGAAAGCCGTCACTCTTTAGGTTGATTGCAGGTGAAACTTTGTATTTTTGTTCAAAAGCAGCAATCCGCCTAATTGAGGATAGGACAAATTATGAATTTTCGTAGTTTTTATAGAATTTTCTTTTTCAAAAAAAATGTTAAGCCAATAAAACAAGTCTTTAGCAGACTGGGCTTAGCCTGCGTTGTGGCAGTTTGTGCTTGCCAAAGCGCCAATGCACAGGCATCTATAGAGAATATTGAAGGCATTAGATCAAAAGTCGCCCAGTTTTTGACGGATGAATATAGCCAAACCGATGCAGAAAAAATTGAGGTGAGAGTAGGTAATCTCGATAGCCGGTTGCGCCTAGCCAAATGCAGCCAGGA
>DAOORH010000298.1:0-4640 GCA_035389145.1 Cellvibrio sp. | reverse complement strand
GTTACTGGGTGGAGTATTTGGGGGGTATTTGGGGTGAGAATACGGAGTTTGATGCCCTCTTGTGGCATCGCAGACGTGGTGCTCGCAGCGGCCGTATTGCTTGGCAGTTTGCGAAAGATTATGTAGGCAAATTGTAACAAATAGGTAGTTTACGACTCTATCTTTATTGGGTTTAACCAGAGGCGTAAATGACGATCGATAGAATGAAAAAGGTAAATGATTATGCCAACAGGACACAGCAGTATTCGTAAAGGGAACCACTTAACGGATGTTTCCGCTAATCAGCAACCGCTCTTTACCCGCACGCCTAATTTGCGCGAAGAAAATACGCTCGCCTTGCGTCAGCAGTTACATGAGTATTTTGTGACGACTTTTGATCGCTATGAGTCTTTATTCGAAACTCTCGCATGCGATCAAGCCTATTACGAAAAATCAATTCCGTTGCGTCATCCGCTGATTTTCTATTTCGGCCACACGGCGACTTTTTTTGTGAATAAATTATTGCTGGCACGCATGATTGATACGCGGATTAATCCACGTTTTGAATCTATTTTTGCCGTGGGTGTAGACGAAATGAGTTGGGATGATCTCAACGATGCCCACTACCAATGGCCGACACCGGCAGAAGTAAAAGCTTATCGCGACCAAGTTCGCGCTATGGTCATTCATTTAATTGAAACAGCACCTCTGCAATTACCTGTTGATTGGAATAATCCGTGGTGGGCAATCATCATGGGTATTGAGCATGAGCGTATTCATTTAGAAACCTCTTCTGTGCTTATTCGTCAACACAAATTAGCCTATGTGAAGAATCATCCTCAGTGGAAACCGTTTCGCGAAACGGGTGTTGCACCCATCAATGAAATGATTAAAGTTGCGGCGGGTTCGGTGCACTTGGGTAAAGATAAATCTAACCCCTTTTATGGTTGGGATAATGAATACGGAACTCACTCTGCCAAAATCGGTGAGTTTCTAGCGAGTAAATATATTGTCAGTAACCAAGAGTTTTTTGAGTTTGTGCAGGCCGACGGTTACAAAAACAAAATCTATTGGGAAGAGGAAGGGCAGGGTTGGTTAGCATTTACACGCGCGCAGCATCCCACCTTTTGGCTAAAGAAAAATAGTCAGTGGTATTTAAGGTTAATGACTGAAGAAGTTGTTATGCCCTGGGATTGGCCGGTGGATGTGAATTATCACGAAGCTAAAGCGTTTTGCAACTGGAAAAAATCCGTTACCGGTTTAGCCGTGCGCTTGCCTACAGAAGATGAATGGTATCGTCTTTATGACGCCACAGGGTTACATAATCTAAGTGCAGAAAAAGCCAATGCAAATGTGCACTTGGATTATTTTGCATCGTCTTGCCCCGTTAATAAATTTCCACAAGGTGAGTTTTACGATGTTGTAGGCAATGTTTGGCAATGGACAGAAACGCCGATTTATCCTTTTGAAGGTTTTGATGTACACACTATTTACGACGATTTTACGACACCTACATTTGATGAACGCCATAATTTAATTAAAGGCGGTTCATGGATTTCATGCGGCAACGAAACTCTGCGCGATGCGCGTTATGCATTTCGTCGCCATTTTTTCCAGCATGCGGGTTTCCGCTATGTTGTCTCAGAGGAATTAAAACCAGTGCCAGGCTCTCATTACGAAACCGATAAGTTGTTATCTGAATATGCAGAATTTCATTATGGTGATGAATATTTTGGTGTAACGAATTTTTCAAAAGCGCTCGCCGAAGTTGCAATTGAAATGGTGGGCGAGAAACCCCATGCAAAAGCGTTGGATATTGGCTGTGCATCTGGACGCGCTACATTTGAACTGGCCAAACACTTTGATTTTGTGACTGGGATAGATTTTTCAGCACGCTTTATAGGGCAGGGCGTTCACCTTGCACAAGGCGATACACTGCGTTATACGCTTACGGATGAAGGCGAGTTGGTGCAATACAAATCCCGCAGCCTTGCGGATCTAGGTTTGTTGGATGTAAAAGATAAAGTTGAGTTTTTCCAAGGTGATGCTTGCAATCTTAAGCCGCAATTTACCGGTTATGATTTTGTTATGGCCGCGAACTTGATTGACCGCCTTTATAATCCTGCGAAATTTTTAAGCGCAATTCATGAACGTTTAAATGTTGGCGGAATCTTAATGCTGACATCTCCATACACCTGGCTGACCGATCATACCCCACGCGAAGATTGGCTCGGCGGCTTCAAAAAAGATGGCGAAAGCTTTACAACCTTCGACGGTTTGAAAGCACACCTTGGTGAGCATTTTGAATTGCTACAACAGCCAATAGAAGTTCCCTTTGTGATTCGTGAAACTAAACGAAAGTTTCAGCATACGCTGTCTGAGGTTACTTTTTGGAAGCGGGTTAAGTAATTGACTTGGAATTTTATCAAGATCGGATTAGTCTAATTGCAAATTTGATCTTGATGAGAAACTGCGTTAATGAAATTTGATTTCGATACCCCCATCCCCCGCGAAAACACTAACTCCGTAAAATTCGACGGTCGTCAACAATATTTCGGTACTACAGATGTATTGCCGCTGTGGGTGGCGGATATGGATTTTGCGGTGCCTGAGTGTGTGACTCGTGCTTTGCAAGAGCGCATTAATCATCCCATTTTTGGTTATACGCTTTATCCTGAAAGCCTTTATCAATCTATTATCGATTGGTTTGAACGCAAGCATCATTGGGAGATTGAGCGCGATTGGATTTTAATGGCGCCCGGTGTTGTCCCATCTTTATTCGCAGCGGCGCAGGCGTTTGCAGAAGAAGGTGAGGGTGTAATTGTGCAGCCGCCGGTTTATTTTCCTTTCTTTTCTGCAGTTACTACTAACAATCGAAAATTGTTGTTAAACCCTCTGCGTGAAATAAATGGTCGCTACGAAATGGATTTTCCGCATCTAGAATCTTGTGCGCAACAAGGCGCAAAATTGTTAATGCTATGTACGCCGCATAACCCTGTGGGCCGTGTGTGGAATGAACAGGAATTGCAGGAAGTTTTGCGCATTGCTCGCAAATACGATTTAACTATTTTATCTGATGATATTCATGCGGATTTAACCTATTCAGGTGTAACGCACACTATGCTTGGTCGCTTGGCGCAAGCTGGCGATAAAATTATCACAACCATCGCGCCCAACAAAACCTTTAATATTCCTGGCTTGGGTTTGTCTGCATTGGTTATTCCAGATGTAACACAGCGCAAAGCTATGAAGCAAATTTTTGAATCACTGCACGTAGGCAACAGCAATCCTTTTAGTATTGTCGCGTTTGAAGCGGCTTATCGTGAAGGTGATGAATGGCTTAATGCGTTGATGCAGTATTTAGAAACCACGCGAGATTACGTGGCGGATTACCTACAGAAAAATATCCCACAAATCAAAATGATTAAACCTGAGGCCACTTATTTGTTGTGGTTAGATTGCCGCGATTTAGGTATGACTGATTCGCAGTTGCGAGATTTCTTTGTTAAACAATGCAAGATGGGCATGAACCCAGGCATTGTGTTTGGCGAGGTGGGTAGCGGTTTTATGCGCATGAATATTGGCACTCGGCGTGTCAATATCGAACAGGCACTGCTTGCTATTAAAGAAGCCTTGCCTGCCATGAAAGGCGTACAGGCAGACTAGAGCGGGCTATTTGTTGAATAGACGAGTTTGCTGATTATTTTTCGACCAATTTTAGATGGAAGTTTTGCCCACTTCAGGTACAATCCGCCGACTTTTTTAGGTGGCCAAACTGGCACCTCTATTAACATCCCTTTTTGCACTTTATCTGCACTCCCATGCATCAGCATTCGCACGAGATACTATGACCGTAAATACCTTCGACCCGTCGCAAACCACCACTTTGGACACCCCCGCTAAGACGCTCGCCAGCCAAGCGCAGGCCGGCGTAAACAAGGGTAATACCATTGGTTTTGTGTCGCTCGGCTGCCCCAAAAACTTGGTGGATTCTGAGCGAATCCTCACCCAATTGCGCATGGAAGGCTACAACATTGTGCCCAGCTATAACGATGCCGATATGGTTATCGTGAATACCTGTGGTTTTATTGATAGCGCGGTGCAGGAGTCTTTGGGGGCTATTGGCGAGGCTTTGGCAGAAAACGGCAAGGTCTTAGTGACGGGCTGTTTAGGCTCTAAGAAAGACGAAATTATTCAGGTTCACCCGAACGTATTGGGTATCACTGGCGCGCATGCTTATGAAGAAGTTCTGGCGCAGGTTCATGAACACCTACCGCCCAACCCAACGCACAACCCTTTTACGGATTTGGTGCCACCACAAGGCATTAAGCTGACGCCACGTCACTATGCTTATTTGAAAATTTCAGAAGGCTGCAATCACTCCTGCAGTTTCTGCATTATTCCTGATATGCGTGGCAAGCTGGTTAGTCGCCCCATTGGTCAAGTAATGGGTGAAGCCGAGCGTTTGGTAAAAGCGGGCGTTAAAGAGTTGTTGGTGATTTCGCAAGACACCTCAGCCTACGGCGTGGATATTAAACACCGTACCGATTTCTGGGATGGTCGCCCACTCAAAACCGATATGTATCAGTTGGCCGCAGCCTTGGGCGAACTCGGTGTTTGGGTGCGATTGCACTATGTGTACCCTTACTTGCATGTAGATA
>DAOORH010000297.1:0-4650 GCA_035389145.1 Cellvibrio sp. | reverse complement strand
ACTCTTGGAACCCATCACAACGGCGACTTTAGTGCTCATAGCATTGTCTCGAACGAAAAATAACCAACGGAAAAAAGGCGCGTATGTTAGCACAGAGTGGAAGGAGGGGTAACTCTGAAAATCCAAGGATAGCTAGGGGGTAAGCATACTGCTTATGGGAGTATTTGAGCGGCTTTTCGCAGGTACTTCCACCACCTCAAACCGCAAAACGCCAATTACTTGGTTGGCTTCTGTTACCACTGTAATTTTCCAATGGCCAGCAACTTCTTCGGGGAAATTCATTTTATGGCTCCATGCACGGTAGCCTTGTTCGCGGCCGCCTTTAATATCTAACGGAATTTTATCCAGCTTTTTGCCGTTGCGGCTCCACTGGTGGTAGATGCGTTCGTTTAAACCGCGCGGCGCGTGAATGGCGGTGTAGGCGTAAATACCTTTGCGCAATTGATCGCTGCTAATAATTTTTAATTTTTGATTGGGTGAGCGGCTTTCATCGTCAATATGATCGGTGATGGCAACTTGGGTTAACCACAGCGATGCCGGTGGAATCCACGGGCGTACTAAATAACCTATGCTGCAGGTTGTAGTGATCAACAATAAAGTGACCAAATAACGCCTCCATTTTTGAATCGGCATGTTGTGTGCGGCACTGATGCAGGTGAGTACTGCTGCAATGGAAAGCGACCACAAATAACTTTTCGGTGTGGGTAAATAAAATAGCAGCGGTAGCGTTGTGAGTAGCGCAGCAAAAAGTGTGATGCCGTGAAAAATAAAATATAGCCAGCGGCGCGGCGCTAGCCATCTGTAATAAATAGGGTCAGTTATAGAAATTAATGCGGCCACAATTAAGAGTGCGGTAAATAGCGCTTGACCACTATTCCATGCCGTTGTCAGCACAAAAAAAGGTACTACAAAAAATAAGCTTTCTTGATGTATTAATTGCGTGACATAGCGCAGCGCAGCGGGTGGTATTTTTTTATCAAAGTAATGAAAAATTCCGCGCTCTAACAGATTCTCAACGGCTAACCATAGCCAGCCAGCGAGCATTAAGATGGCAATGAGTTGTGCAAATTGTTCCTGCTTCCGCTCCACCAGAAAAAAACTGGCCAGCCCCGATACAAAACCAAATAGCGGAATTATCCACGGGTAGCGTGTAGCAAAAGTGATAAGCGTGCTAATGAACGTTTTAGTGAAGGCTAAAATAGGGGCATCCTATAAATAAGCAGACTTTAGGCGTTTGGTGAAAGACATTCGGTTCGCTAGCTAACATTGAGCCATTAATTATCTTCCGCTTCTTTTAATTCAATGCCTTTTATTTCATTCAGTGCTTTAGATTTGTGCTCTATAAGCTGCTCCCCTTGCTGATCTACATAAAGCGCTGCAATATTATTTTCATTCGCTGCTTTTATTCCCGCTTCACTGCCTAAGCACAAGAGAGCAGTTGACCAAGCATCAGCAATTGCGGGGTTGGGGTGTAATACCGCCACTGAAACAGTGTTGTGTTCAACGGGTTTGCCTGTGCGGGCATCTAAAATATGGCTGTAGCGTTTGCCATTACTATCAAAGTAGTGGCGATAGGTGCCGGATGCCATAAGTGACATTGGCTCGCCGGCGTTGAACGCCACTATCTTCGATAATTTACGTTCATTCGGCAAGGGTTTTTCCAGCGCAACTCGCCACGGTTTTCCATCGGGTTTTTTGCCGCGCGCTTTTAATTCGCCGCCAATTTCCACCAAGTAATTAGTCACACCGTGTTTTTCTAACAGGTCTGCAATGCGGCCTACACTGTGACCTTGGCCTATCGAAGATAAATCCACCCTTAAATTGGGTAGTGTTTTTTGCAGGTGATTTGTATCTGCAGTGATGACCTTATCTATACCAATGACTTGTAAGGTTTGTTGCAGTGCGTCATCGCTTGGTAAATTAAATGAATCTTTTTTAAAACCCCATAAATCAAACAGTGGTTTAACGGTTAGGTCGTAACAGCCATTGCTAGCAATACTGATCTTGCGCGCCTGTTCAACTAGCTGTACCACCTCTTCGTTCACTTCATGCACCTCGGTGTCGAGCTGCGCATTAAATAATTCGATGGTGGAGTCTTTGCGATAGTTGGAAATGGATGCATCGATTCGCTGTAACTCTGTTGTCACGTCTTGCTGAATCGCCGCTTGTTGAGTCTGGTCGGCTAAAACAAACGTGAAATGATAGGTAGTACCCTGCGCAAAGCCTTCAATTTTTACGGGTTCTGGTGTTTTGCTGCAAGATGACACTAGGCAGATGCTAAGGCTACAGCTAAGTGTGGTGACGAATGCTAAAAGTTGGCGCATTATTAAATCCAGGTGAGTGATGCGTGTTGTAATATTGGGCGCATTATATCCCCATGCCTACTGCTTTTGGTGGTGGGATTGTGCATCAATAGTGTAAACATAACTTGGTATAGAATCTGCGTAGCTAAAAAATTGAATTTTCTTTTTGCTATTTATTAACACTGACGAAGACTAAGCGCTTATGCCGCATCGCTCGCATTTATTTTCACTCCGTTTGTTTCATGCCCTGCGTGAAGCCTGCTTTACCGAGACTTATACCCGTGAGCGATTGCTGCGCGATTTTATGGCGGGCATTACCGTTGGCATTATTGCTATTCCGCTCGCAATGGCGCTGGCCATTGCGAGCGGTGTACCGCCGCAATACGGTTTGTACACGGCGATTATTGCGGGCTTTTTAATTCCACTTACTGGTGGTTCTCGCTACAACATCTCTGGGCCAACGGCTGCATTTGTGGTGATTTTGTTTCCTATTGCGCAAAAATATGGTTTTGGCGGTTTGCTGGTGGCAAGTTGTTTAGCGGGTGTAATTTTAGTGATCATGGCGTTTATGCGGTTGGGGCGCTTGATTGAATATATTCCTGAATCGGTCACCTTGGGTTTTACCGGTGGTATTGCGGTGGTACTTATTACACTGCAAATAAAAGATTTTTTTGGTTTACAAATTGCGAATCTGCCAGAGCATTTTGTCGATAAAAGTATTGTGCTCTTAAGTTATTTACCGCAAACCCATTTGCCCAGCTTTGCGATTGCCGCGCTTACTTTTTTAGTGATGTTGCTGTGGCCGCGTTTTAAAACACCAGTGCCGCCGCATTTGCCTGCGATTATTGTAGGCACGCTTGCAGCTATTGTGTTTGCGCAGCAGGGATGGGTGGTAGATACCATTGGCTCGCGCTTTCATTATCTATTAGACGATGGTACGCAAGGGCAAGGTATTCCGCCTATGTTGCCCGCATTTGAGTGGCCGTGGTTGCGTGGCGGTGCAGATGGTCTGCCGCTGGTGTGGAGTTGGCATTTAGCGCAAGAATTATTAACAGCTGCCTTTGCGATTGCAATGCTCGGCGCAATTGAATCGCTGTTATGTGCGGTAATTTTAGATAATGTTTCCGGCAAACATCACAGCGCTAACAGCGAATTATTGGGGCAGGGCATAGGCAATATTGTTGCGCCTTTTTTTGGTGGCATAAGTGCAACTGCCGCTATTGCCCGCTCAAGCGCGAGTTTTAAAGCAGGTGCAGAATCGCCTGTTGCGGGCATGGTGCATGCGGCCGTTGTACTCTTGGGTTTAATTGCCTTGGCACCCTTGATGGCCTATGTGCCTATGGCAGTGATGGCTGCGTTGTTGGTGATGGTTGCGTGGGGAATGAGTGAAGCACACAAAGCTGTGCATTTATTTAAAACCGCACCGCGTAGCGATGTGCTTGTGTTGCTTACCTGTTTCACGCTTACGGTGGTGTTCGATATGGTTATCGCCATCACCGTAGGTATTGTGCTTGCCGCTCTGTTATTCGTAAAAGAAATTGCGGCGACCACGCAGGTGGTGGAGATTCAACATGAAAAATTACCGCCCAATTGGCGTATCTTTAAAATCAATGGGCCACTGTTTTTTGCGGCAGCAGATAGAATTTTTGGTGAGCTTTCACTGAAGGTGGGTGTAGAGGAACATCTGATATTGCAGATGGAAAGCGTGACTATGATTGATGCAGGCGGCTTGGCTTCCCTGCGTAAACTCATGGCGCAATGCGAGAAAAACAATACTCACATTGCGCTCACCAATATTCAGCGCCAACCGCTTAAAAATTTATTGCGCGCGAAATTAAAACCGGATGAAACACCACTAGAGTTTTATTCGTCTTTGGAAGAGGCCTTGGAGCACACACGCGGTGTGTAGGTTGGTGGTGAGGAACGAACCCCAACATGACCATCTTGCCGCACCAACCAAAAGTCAATTTAATATCCAATCAGGCTTTTGGTTAATCGTGTGAGATGGTCATGTTGGGGTTCGCAAGCTCACCGCCAACCTACGGTAAATGTTTTTAAACTGGATCCGTCTCGCCACCAAATGCTGCAAGTAATGCAACAATAAAGTTTTTCAGCTCGCCGCTCATAATTGCAAAATCTGCATCAAACTGTTCTGCTTTGCTTTCGGGGTTGCGCTCGTTGGCTTTTTCGCTGATTACATCGTCAAACTTTAAGCGTTTTACCGCGAGTTGATCATCCAATACGCAGTGAATAGATTCTTTCCAGGTTACTGCGAGTTTGCTCACAAACATACCGCTGTTGATATGGCTGAGAATTTCGTTTGCGGTTAAGTCCTGCTTTTTGCATT
>DAOORH010000296.1:0-4675 GCA_035389145.1 Cellvibrio sp. | reverse complement strand
GGCGCAGCTAAAGAGTTTACGATAACGCTCACCGCTTTCGCGCTAGATCTATCGCCAAACGAATCTTCAATTGCCAATGAAAATTCTGCATCACCCGCCGTTTTTGCAGCAGTTGATTGGAAAATCACCTTACCACTCACAGAATCGACATTGGTTATAACGCCATTTTTAACGCTGTCGCCTATTACAATTTTGGGTGTATTGCCTTTGACAATATCTCCAAATACGTTTCGGCAAATTTTATCATCAGCCGCAGCATTGGGGCACAATAGTGAATAGAGATTAATTTCGAACACGCCACCCTCAATGACAGATTGAACAGGAATGTCACTCAATGTTGGCGTGTAGTCTGCAACTAAAATACTACGCGTAGCAATGGGTGACTCACCATCCGCACTGGAGACCTGTAAGCCAATAACATGAGACTCTCCGGGCCGCGTTGGAACGAAAGTGTACTTTCTGCCGGAGCCCGCAGCGGACGCATCCACAGTCCAACGATAATTGTTTGCAAATAAACTGGAGCGGCCATCAAACACAGCCAACTCATCAAAATCAATTTGAACATCTGCGACCGCTTTAGGATTTGGATCAGGAAAAATTAATGCTACTGGAGCTCCCGGCAATAATTTCTCAGAGACATCGTTGGTAGCAATGGAATCAGTGTTGAGATGATCCCTGAGTTTTTTTGCTGCCGAATCACCCCCTGCAAAATCCAACCAGAATCTATCCATTGTCAAACGAGACAAAGGCATAATCCCTCGTTCATAGACATAATTTTTTAACGATGGATGATTAACAAATTCGTTGTAGTTATCGAAGTCAAATTTTACATTGGGTGTAAACAAGTGGCACATGCGACAGTTGCGATCATAGACGCCGGTATATAAGGCCTCCTGAGAAGCATTGCCACGCCAACCTTTAGGAACATAGCTGCCGTCGAATTGCCCAGCAGGCAGCGTTTTTAATTGTTGCTGTAATCCTTGCAATTCCAATTCCGTTAAATTGCGCGTATCACCACCAAAATTTAAAGCCTCCACCTTGGCGCGCTCCGCTGTGCCGCCGTACCAGCCGTGCAATTGGGTAATTGCATGCGCGAAACGCGGAATATTTTTTGGGTTTTCTGTAAATGTGTGTAACACCATTTGATTCTGCTGCTTAAACCGAGACTCTTGCGCTTCACGACTATACTTTTCTTGCTCAGCACCCGCCAAACCGGTCGCCTTTGCAAAGGCAGCGAAAGCGGGATCAATTAAGTTTTTCTTAGTTGCATTGGTATATAAAAATGCGTCCAAATCCCACGGCATAAAACTGGAATCCAAATCCGTATGTGAGGCCAGTATCTTGCCGTTGGTATTAAATTCAGTTGTGTGGTTATTACCATAGTGACAAGCAGTGCATACGCCCGGCAAATATTTCTCACCACGACCATCAAAGTTCATGGATTCGGCGCGAATGTAACCACCATTTTTAGCATCTGGAATGTATGCGAAAAACTTTACGATTTTTTTAGCAGATGCAGATGCCCCAGCATCCGGTTGGTCACCGCAATTGCCAGTAGGTTCAGGGCTGTACTCCATTGCCACAATTGCAAATTCGTTGCGATTATGGAGGGTATTTTCCAGCGTGTTGTAATTGGTCACATATGAATAGACGTTGCCATTGGGATCTTGACGGATATACATATCCCGCCCAAACCCAAGGTCATAATTGTTAATATATTTCGTATTAACAGTGCCATCATCTTTCCCCGTAAACCCTGCTTTAGCTAACCAGCCAGAAAATGTTTTGGCATTTTCTAAGGGATCAATACAACGATAATAATTATTAGCGCTAAGTTTTGATTCTAAATTCAGTGCTTGGCGCAGCTCCTCTACGTCAATTAGAGCCGATGAACCACTGCCCGTTAATATAGGCTTTTGTTGCTTTATAGAAAGGCTTGCAGACCCACTTCCTTGTAGCCTAGAAACCGACACATCCAATAGGTTCTCATCTGCCGCATCAGCTAAATATACATTCAGCGAAGCACCTGCAGCTTGCTGCAACTCAAAACTAAGCTGTAACTGGGCTTCTTGTAAATATTCAAACTCAAGGCGTGACAAACGCGAACTTGACGTAAATTGTTTGTTGATTTCATCCATGTTTAGTTCCGGCAAAGGAACACTGAAGGAGAGATTATTGCTGCCGGTAACAGAGTCCACCTTACCCGCTGGCACAACTCCAGAAAACTCTTCATTCATAACGGTGGCTTGATGCTTATTACCGTCGCGCCCTTGCCAAGTTGCCGTTCCCTTTACCTTGAGTACAACATCAATATTGCTCGCAACGGTTTCACCTTTGGCCGCAGAAATATAGACAGAAACCTTATTGTCCACCGAAGGAACAGCAAGGAAATGATTTGAATCCTTAATTGACTGTACCAATAACTCAATATCACTCGATGCTTTCACGCCATCTGCATCTGTGACCGTTAAACGGAATTTTAAATTGACACCCTTTGTATCATCGAGGGGAAGATTGGGCGCTTTAAACGCAATCGCATTTGTCGTCCGCTCATAGAATTCAACTTTAAAACCCGATGTATCTATCTGCTCCCAGTGATAATGGAGAATCGGATCATCAAAGCCTTTACTGTTTTGACCAGTCAAAGACACATCTGATCCAGAACGAACTCTTGCGATTCCGTTCCCTACCGCAGCCCCCAAAACTTCTACAATCGCTTGAGGTGCAACATCTGTCGATGATTTTTTTTGCTCTGTTGCTGAACCACCACAACCGACCAAAAATAGACATAGAAACCCTAAAAACAAGAACCGCAAACTATTATTATTTTTCATACTCATTGCCAAAATACAGTTGTAATAGATTAACCTTAACCAATCTTAAAATTCGTAACGAACACCAAATTCAAACATATCTATTTCATAGTTGTTTAAATCTTTTAAAACCTTGTATTGAAAAAATGCTTGCAGCCCACCCGCGAGCACGCCATCTGCAACTTTTTGATGCGCGCCGCGTAACACAGCTGACACCCCAAACGTATTTATCGAGTATTCATCGTCAGGCAGATCTGTAGGCACACCAAAGGTATTTACTTGGCTTACCGAATTCACATATCGCGCGGCGATTGTTCTCGCCTGATCTTCTTTTTGTGTGACGAGTTCATAAGTTATATAGGGCGTAATAACTGCTGCTGCAGGCGTGAATGTATAGCGGAGAGTTGCACCTAAAGTCGCATTAGCGGCATTAATCTTTTGATCGGCAACCACCAAATCAAATGCAGCTTGCTTCACATCTCGCTCCACAAATTGGTCAATTTTGGTGGTTGTACCATTCAAATGAATAAAAGGCTCAAGGCTGAATTTTTTATAACTTAGATTATAACCAGCACCTAAAAACAAGGAGGTATTTTGTGCATCAACAGCCGCAACAGTCTCCGTATTTGGGCTGGGGATATCGGGGTTTAATGATGGATATCGAATCGCTCGCACACTGTCGAACTTAAGTTTTTGGTAGCCAAGAGACGCATTCACATAAAAGTTTTCAAACTGATACATCGCGAAAGGAAAGACGCTAACGCCTGATGCATCTACCTTGCCCGACACTATACTTTTTGAGCTATCGAAATCTACACGACGATCAATTAGACCGAGGGTGGCACCAACAATCCACGCATCATTTATACGATAGTCAATTCCTGCATTGATTTGATTTCCTTCAAAATCGAAAGCATCCTCTAAATCAGTGGGCGCTTTTGTGCCCCTGCCACCGGAGTAATTTAAAAAGCCTCCCCACGCACTGTAAACCTCATCATCTCCTGCACCACCGCCGCGAACCAAACTATCTTGAACAGCATAATATGACTGACCACTGTAATTAGCTTGTGCATGTGAATAGAAACCTTGCGAACCCAATCTCAGTGCGGTTAAGCGCGAACTTAAACTAAATATTTGTTCGCGCAAGTAGTCACTCGATAAGGATCCTTGTACTGAGTATTCTTCTGCGGCATCCCAGCGCAATGCAAAACCCAACCCACGTTTGTCGAGCCCCAAACTAAATTGAGTAGCGCCATCATTGGTCAAATCATTTCCTGTATGAACAATGGCGCGAACATTTTTAAATAATTGATAAGTCTGACCCGTGCAGGTAGGCCCTACGGGGATATTCCCGTTGGCACCCACAACGGCTGGCGCACGCATAGAATCAAAGCAGCCGGCATTCGCAATTAAGTCATCATAAGTTTTTAAAGCAGCAGAGGCACTGCGGTTTTCCAGTTCGTTAGAAAAACTGCCCAGCAGTTGCGCCAACCCAGCATGCGCGTTCGTGGAAACTACAAACACTGACACCCATACCAGGTGGCGATTCATCTCAATTTTCATAGTCATTAATCTTCAGTTTTTTACGCCAGCGTGCGCATTCAAGTATTTAGACAAAATGCAATTTATTTGCTTACAAAAAAGAAATCGCCAACTTCATGGCCAGTTCCTTTAATGGCTTTAAACTCCGGCAACTGAACAAAGTTGATGATTTTTGCTTTTTCGGTTACTTGATTTTTTATTTTCAAAAAAAGCTCTGGCCCGCTAATAACACCTTTAGCGGAATCCAATGCATCTAAAAACGCACTCGCAAAAACTGAATGACCGTTTCCACCGTTATCAAGCACAGGAAGATCGCCACC
>DAOORH010000295.1:0-4717 GCA_035389145.1 Cellvibrio sp. | reverse complement strand
TTCAGCACACAATAGATCGCGCATCATGCCAAGTAAATTCACTGTTACTTAATTGTAATGGTGACGAAGCACGATTTAATGTTACCAGCATGCCCATAGTGAAAGATTTTTTTGAGGGCTGGCGCGGCCCCTTGGCGGGAATACATGCAGCATTGGGTTGGATGACTACACATCAACCAGACTCACAGTGGTTGGTGAGCTTTGCAGCGGATACACCCTTTTTTCCTGAAAATTTAGTTGATGAGTTATTGCTGCAAGTGGAAGGAAATCATTATGAAGTCATAGTTGCATCACGTAATAATGAAATGCAGCCATTATTTGCGCTTTGGAATAGGTCTATATTGAGCAAGCTGGAGGAACATTTACAAAACGATGGGAGCCCTAAAATGCAAGCGTGGATAAAACTGCAAAAGCATATCACCGTCGAATTTGGAAATTCGTCTATCGGGCCGCTTAAAGATTATTACATTGACCCATTTTTTAATATCAATACGCAATCGGAATACGAAGCTGCGCTCGCAATGCTGTACGCTAATAATTAATGTTGTACTAATACCCTACTGAGCCATCCATAGCCACAGACTTATACGGCATTTATTGAACGAGCGGCTGACCGCTTACATTGAAGTCATAACCTTCAATTTCAGCCTCTGCAATTAAATTCTGAATATATTGTGCGATGGCTTTACGTTTTACTTTCTCATTGAGATAGCTGGCGATATTGTCTTGCACATCAGAAAACTGCAATTGATTGCCCGGCGTAATGCGATTGATCTTTGCCACATGAAAACCGTAACGGGTTTCTATGGGTTTAGCCATTAAACCGACTGTACCCAATAATAATTGGCGCTCAAATTCTGGTACGGTTTGGCCTCGGCTAATTTGCCCCAAATCGCCACCTTCTGCCTTTGAAGGGCACGCCGATAATGCCCGCGCAAGCTCACCAAAATCAGCGCCCGCCAATAAACTGATAATCGTTTTTTCTGCATCCAACTTGGCGAGAATCCGCCCTTCATCGTCACTCGGTTCAGCCGCTAATAAAATATGCTGGACTTCGAGAATAGGTGAACTGGTAAATCGCTTTTGATTCTGTTGAAAATAATGTTCGCATTCTTTAAGTGTTGCCTTCGGAATGGCTACTTCATGGGCAATTAGCGCTTCTAAGAAATCATCGTCTGAGGTGTTCTCATCATCACTCGCTACCACCAGCCCTAAGGCTTTTGCGCGTTGACGCAACAACTCTGAAATAATTAGTGATTCTGCCGCTTTTATCATGGCTTCGCGCTGAGAATCCGCAGGGTGATATTGCATTTCTGACAAAATGATTTGCTCAGTAATAACAGCTTGGTTTACTTGAATCATAATGGTTCGCCTAAAATGGTAAGTATGTAGAGAGGGCTTTAGCCGAGAAATATTTATTCACGACTAAAGCAGCGCCAAGACAAGGAAATATCCTGGGATTACTTCCACGCTTTCTTTCTGACAACTTGGTAATTTCTACCAAAGTATTTAACCGGTACGCTGGCAATATGCACGAGACGACTAAAAGGGAAAGCAATAAATAAAGTCATACCGAAAAACACATGCAGTTTATAAATCCAATGCACTGGTTCTATGGCTTGTGCTGCCGCAATTGCATCGAAGGTTACAAAGTTTTGCGCCCAGCTCATTAGCATCATCATTTCCGCACCGTCTAAATGATTTGCTGATACAAAAATTGACGACAAACCCAAAAGAAGTTGCACAAACAACATCAGCAAAACAACTATGTCCATAGTACTGCTAGTTGCTCGCACACGCGGATTTGTTAAGCGGCGCACAATTAAAATGACCATACCGTATAAACAAATCAAACCAAAAATCCCACCCATACCCATGGCGATTAATTGTTTCACCTCGGCGTGAACACCCAAGAAATGCCACACTTCCACAGGTGTTAGCAGGCCCACAAAATGCCCCATCAGCACGAAAATAATACCAACATGAAAGGGTATGCTACCGCGCTTTAACATTTTGCTTTCAAGCAACTGGCTAGAGCTTGCTTTCCACGTGTATTGCTCGCGGTCGTAACGTACCCATGTGGCAACAAAACACACGATTATGGCAATGTAAGGAAAAATTCCGAACGCAATCATATTGAGATAATTCATAGTGGCTCCTGAACGCGAGTGCCCGCATGGAAATTTAACAGCGATTCGACATTAATAAATTCGTGGTGATCTTTGCTTTGCGCCTGAGTGGGGCGTTTAATGCTAATACCGCAGGCATCTGCATCTGAATCAGCGGTAAAACTCACCGCCTCCTCTTCCCACACCTTATCTAAAGCTTCAGGCGTGTCATCGCGTTGTTCACCTTTAATTTGCTGTTGAATATCGCCAAGGTCAACTTGCACTTGCGATAAATGCAACAAACCGTGAAAGAGCGCTGCATAATTGCTATTGCGTTCATCCAAGCGACATGCCAACACCGCCAATATATGAGCAACTTCTTCCAAACCAATTTGGGCATTGGTATCGCCCTGCGTGGATAGAAATTCCAAATATAGCGGAATGTAATCCGGCAACTCCAACGCCGCTATATCCAAACCGGCAGCTTGGTATTGCTGCTGCAAATTTACCATTGCCTGACCACGATCTCGGGATTCACCGTGAATGTGCTCAAACAATAACAGGGATACCGCACGGCCACGCTCAAAAAGACCATCATATTCGGATTGCCAATCTAGCAAGCGCATGGCACAGCGATCATAAATAAAATCGCTCAGTGATTTTTTTAGTGCCACCGTAAGCGTTGATTGCGCAACAATGTCCAACAGATCAACGCGAGACTCTGCAATGTTTTCTGTTGGGTAATCCATAAGCAGCGAAATAACTTGTAATAATTTCATCGCCCTACTCCTGTATGGTTACGGGGATAACTTGGCGAACACCTTTGGCTTTCGCGCCAAATAGATTTACGTCGTTATTGCCATCACCACAGCCGTTGCCAAAACTAAAGCCACAACCACTTTTCATATCGTAAGCATTTTCTGCATAAGCGCGATGGCTAGTAGGCACCACAAAACGATCTTCGTAGTTAGCGATGGCCATGTAGCGATACATTTCTTCAACTTGTGCAACGCTCAAACCGACTTGTTCTAGCACCGCAAGATCTTGTTCACCATCCACATGTTTGCTACGCATGTAGGCACGCATAGCAATCATTCGTTCCAGCGCATATTCAACAGGTTTTTCATCACCGGCGGTTAATAAATTCGCTAAATAACGCAGAGGAATACGCAGTGATTTCAAATCAGGAATTACACCGTTCAAGCCAACATGCCCAGCCGTTACCGCGTTTTGAATAGGTGATAGTGGTGGTATATACCAAACCATTGGCAACGTGCGATATTCTGGGTGCAATGGCAGCGCGACTTTCCAATCCATTGCCATTTTATAAACCGGAGAATTTCGTGCAGCATCTAACCATGTTTGCGGAATTCCCTCTGCTTGTGCGGCGGCAATAACCGCTGGATCATTAGGGTCTAAAAATAGACTGCACTGCGCTTTGTATAAATCAGCTTCATTAGGCGTGCTAGCCGCTTCTGCAATACGGTCTGCATCATAAAGCAGCACACCTAAATAGCGGATACGACCTACACACGTTTCAGAGCAAACTGTTGGTTGGCCCGCTTCGATACGCGGATAACAGAAGGTACATTTTTCTGACTTGCCACTTTTCCAGTTGTAATAGATTTTTTTGTAAGGGCAACCCGATACACACATGCGCCAACCACGGCATTTATCTTGATCGATAAGTACAATACCGTCTTCATCCCGTTTGTAAATAGCACCCGATGGACATGAGGCTACACATGCAGGGTTTAAGCAGTGTTCACACAAACGTGGCAAATACATCATGAAAGTTTTTTCAAACTGTCCATAAATTTCTTTTTGCACAACGTTATCAAAGTTTTTATCTTTCTTACGTTTTTCAAACTCAGTGCCGAGAATTTCTTCCCAGTTTGGTCCCCAGTTAATTTTCTCCATGCGCTGGCCGCTAATCAACGAGCGTGGGCGCGCGGTGGGCTGATGTTGCACATTTCCAGCAGTGTGCAAATGCTCGTAGTCGAAATCAAAGGGTTCGTAGTAATCGTCAATTTCTGGCAAATCTGGGTTCGCAAAAATGTTAGCGAGTACGCGCAACTTGCCGCCAATTTTGGGGGTCAAGTTGCCATCTTTATCACGCAGCCAACCGCCCTTCCATTTATCTTGATTTTCCCACTCTTTAGGAAAGCCAACACCGGGTTTGGTTTCGACGTTGTTAAACCATGCGTATTCAACACCTTCGCGTGAAGTCCATACATTTTTACAAGTGATTGAGCAGGTATGGCAACCAATGCACTTGTCTAAATTTAATACCATGCCTATTTGTGCACGTACTTTCATTTTTATCTCTCCAATCGAGATCGAATCATTAAAGAAGTTAAGAAAATCTTGCTAAAGCTGTTACGTAATTTGTTCTGGGACCATCGGAAACATGGATGTTTCCGTTGAGCCTACAGGGATGTATTTACGGCGAGTCCCAGAATGAATTACGGAACAGCTGTCGCACTAACTTAGCTGCACATTCCTAATTAAGGCGTGCCTAGCCAATCCACTTCTTTCATTTTTCTCACAACAACAAACTCATCGCGGTTACAACCCACAGTACCGTAGTAATTAAAACCATAAGATTG
>DAOORH010000294.1:0-4762 GCA_035389145.1 Cellvibrio sp. | reverse complement strand
ATACCCGAAGATACGCAAGAATTTTCTGTCAATATGGCCAATCAACGTTTTTGGAATTCACCCTTCAAAAATTATATTGATGATTTAATTGCAGGCGAAACAGGCGTGCGCGACAAGCGTTTTAATATGCGTTGGAATGCAGCCATGGTTGGCGATGTACACCGCGTATTAATTCGCGGCGGCATTTTTATGTATCCATCGGATAATCGTAACTCAAAACAACCGGCAAAATTGCGCTTGCTGTACGAAGCAAACCCTATGGCGATGTTAGTGGAAGGCGCTGGAGGTAAAGCCTTTAGCGAAACTCAACGCATTGTCGATATTGAACCAACAGCGTTACATCAACGTGTTGCAGTGATTATTGGCTCCGCCAATGAAGTGCACACTTGTTTAGCATATTTAGAATAAATTTTTATACTCAACAATTCTCTAGAAAGATTCTTATATTAAAACGAATGACGCCTACCTAAGGCAAAAATTCACCGTAGGAGCGACTTTAGTCGCGAACATTTAGAGCTTCGCGGCTAAAGCCGCTCCTACAATCAATGGGGCTGTTAATAGTTGACACCTCGACTAGCAACATTGAGCTTAAGTAAGTGCCATTCAATCAGATACCTTCTACTTTTTCCAATCACCTAATATATGTTGTTGTGTATAGGTTTTTGCAATCTCAGCATCAAGCTCTCTACGCTTTGTATTCTTATGAGCACCAGGGCCACGGCTATTAAACTCAAAGAAGCGCGCATCCTCCGGCAGAAAGCTTTTCTTAGTGCCGTCTTTGGCGGTACCGCCCATAGAATACCAACCGTCCTGTGTAATATGCGCATCCATCCACGTATTAATAAACACTGATTTACCAACCGCATTAGGATCAGCATAGCGACCATCGGCAAAGGTGGTGGTTGGGTGCCAAGGGCGACCCAGAGGCGTGGAGTTATCGGGCACAGATTTATCGCGCGTCAAACGACAATCCATAAATGTGAGCCCAAAGTCATTGGCAATTTGTGTGGAAGGTGCAGTGACAAAACCATTAGGTTGCGTTGCTTTACCGCGCCCCAAGGTTTTAATTTCAGACTGGGTAAAGAGCGCATTACCATTGCCAAAAATATAATCGACATTGCCCGCAATAAGGACTTTATCAAACCAACTGCGACCCGAATTGACGAATAGAGTATCTTGATAACCCAAGAGCGACACCTTGCGCACTAGCACTTTGTCGCTAGGCGAATCAATAAACAGTGCAACCGCTTGCGTGCCCGATAATTTTTTAGGGTCATCACCGGCCAAGGCATCGTTAGCTAAAAAATCAAAACTATTTTCAATCGTTAAATTCTCAATGCGAATATCATTGGCTCTAACTAGCAGGGTATAGGTTCTGGGTGTACCCAGATTTTTTCCTTCGGAATCTAACTTGCCCGCATAATCCCCATAGGTAAAGCGTGTTTTTCGCTGGCCGGCGCCAAGTAAATGCACATTATTTTTAGCGAGCGTTATTTTTTCGGTATACACACCGGGGGCAATATAAATACGATAAGGATCAAGATTTTCTTGCGGGGCTGCATCTATGGCTGCCTGAACCTTTTCAAAACACTGTTGAGTATCGCCGCAATGTTTTTGGATAATCGCATCAAAACGAGAGACACCAATACTAGTGCATGACATTTGTAGTGCAGTAAAACCCAAAAGCACAACAAGCTTTTTCATGGTGGCTCTCATTCGAATTTAATTAAATTCTTGCTGGATTGTTTTTAGCACGCCTAGTGCGTAGAACTTCTCCAACCAGCCTATAGTGGTAGCAATAAATTTTTCTTCATTAAGCAAATCCTGTCCAAATACTTTTTGAATGCCCACTATTGCGCGCACCGTAGCACTTGCGTCGCCTTTGTTAGCATCACAAAGCGCACGCAATTCAACTGACAGCGGGTCAGAGACCTCAATGGCATTGCCATTTTCATCCACTCCCGACACATAACGAATCCAAGCGGCAACACCTATACAAATGATACTGATATTACCGTTACCCTTTAACTGCACGCGCAAGCTTTCCAGCAAGCGCTGCGGTAGTTTTTGTGAACCATCCATGGCGATTTGCCAGGTACGGTGCTTCAAGGCTTTGTTAGAGAAACGGTCGCACAGTTGCTGCTTGTAGGCTTCAATATCAAAACCTGCGGGAGCGCTTAGCGTTTCACCCGCCTCACGCGCCATGTAGAGCTTAACCATTTTTACAAATGCAGGCTCGTTCATGACTTCACTAATATAATCAAAGCCTGACAAGTAGCCGGTGTACGCCATGGTCGAGTGCGCGCCATTCAATAAGCGCAATTTAATTTTCTCAAACACGCGCACATCGTCTACTAAAAGCGCTCCGACTTTTTCCCACTGAGGGCGGCCATCAGAAAACTTATCTTCAATTACCCATTGCGTGAAGGGCTCTGCAACAACGAGACCTTCATCGCGTAGGCCAATGCGGGCTTCAATATCTTGACGATCTTGATCTGTAGTGGCAGGAACAATACGGTCAATCATTGTGGAGGGAAAGCATGTATTCGCACGAATCCAATCTGCTAATTCCTTTGAAACAGCGCCTGCAAATTGCACCACCACTTTCTCGAGCACTTCGCCATTGTTAGGCAAGTTATCGCAACTTAACACCGTAAAACTTTTCACACCCGCTTTAAAACGCGCATGTAGCGCCGCCACTAAGAAACCAATTGCAGACTTTGGCTGCTCCAAATTTTTCAAATCGTGCTGAATATCAGGGTGCTGCGAATTTAAATTCCCCGTTGCGGGGTCATGACAGTAGCCTTTTTCGGTCACGGTCATAGAAATAATTTTAATATTTGGTTGCGCCATTACGGCAACTAACTCTTCTGGGTTTTCTGGCCCCACCAAATTTTTTAACACCGCGCCAATTAATTGTAATTTTTCGCCATCCCCCGAACGTTCAACCAATGTATATAAGCCGTCTTGCGGAGCCAACTGATCACGCACACTTGCCGAACGCAAGCTGCAACCAATAATTCCCCAATCGCCTCCAAACTTATTCAGAACCGATTCAGTATAAAAAGCTTGGTGCGCTCGGTGGAATGCACCAATCCCTAAATGTACAATACCTGCCTGCAATTTCGTTCGATCATAGGTTGGCAAAACAACTTCCGCCGGCAAGGATTTAATATGAGCTTGGCTCAATCGATTCATAATATTTTCCAAAATGTTTTAACAAAAAATGTTAGTTTTAATAAATAAAATATTTCTGGGCATTCAATTTTTTCAGTGATATATTTTGATCATATCTCACTAGCGAATCAACGCATTTTACAAACTGATATTTCAACCGGAAATTTATATGGCTCATATAGCAGCGATTGGCGAAGTCATGGTGGAGCTCGCTCCCTTCCCACTAGACATTCCAGAAACAAAAGGCCGTGACCTTATGGCACTGGGCTTCGCTGGCGACACTTACAACACCTCGGTATATATGGCCCGCTTAGGCTTGCAAACCGATTATGTCACCAAGTTGGGGGAAGACTCCTATTCAAAGAAAATTATGCAACGCATGAACAGTGAAAAAATTGGTACTGGCATGATTGAATGTATCGCTGGGCGCTCACCCGGTTTATATATCATTAGCAACACGCCCGATGGCGAGCGTGAATTCTCTTACTGGCGAAAAGAAGCGCCCGCACGCGAATTATTTTCTACCCCCGAGAATTGTGAAGCGCTTTTTCTCAAACTAAAGCAATGCGATTGTGTTTATTTAAGCGGTATTACACTCGCAATTATTGGCGAGCAGTCTCGCGGAAATCTATTCGTCATTTTAGAAAAATTACGCGCCAACGGCGTTAGCATCGCTTTCGATAGCAACTATCGCCCACGCTTGTGGCGCGACAAACAAGAAGCGCAAGATGCAATGTTGCAAATTATGCAGCACACAGACATTGCATTACTCACCCTTGACGACGAACTTTTACTGTGGGGCGACGATACCATTGAAGGCGCTAAAGCGCGCTACCAAAACTGCAACCTCCGCGAACTTGTTTTAAAACGCGGCGCAGAAGATGCAGTAATCATTACCGCAAATTCTCAAGTACACATTCCAGTACCACCCGTTGCAAATGTGATTGATACGACTGGCGCGGGCGACACATTCAATGCGGGCTATTTGGCTGCACGCTTGCAAAATAAATCTGCAGAAGATGCAGCTCGCCAAGGCATTCGCTGCGCAGGCATCATTATTCGCCACCGCGGTGCGGTGATTGAAAAATCAGTGTTTGACAAAGAGCTTGGCGCTTAAGGGCCTATGCTAACAAATGACTTAATAAAATCACTAAAACAAATAAACCGCAGCAATGCGGTTTATTTTTTGGGAGATTTTATTTTTCCCAACTTTTCCACTGGTATCACATCACGCGAGCGATAAAAAAGCGCTACACCGTAGCCCCAATTTTCCACGGTGTAAACTCGCTGTCACCGTAGCCCAACAATTCACTTTTGGTCGGCTCACCGGATGCTATTTTTAAAATGTCTTGAAAAATTTTTTCACCACACTCGTACAAACTTATTTCGCCATCTAAAACACCGCCACAATTAATGTCGATATCTTCTTTCATTCGCTCATACAGAGGCGTGTTACTCGACAATTTTATGCAAGGCGCAGGCTTTGAACCGAAGGCTGAGCCACGGCCGGTAGTGAAGCAGATAATTTGCGCGCCCGATGCAACTTGACCAGTGGCAGATACCGGGTCATAGCCCGGGCTATCCA
>DAOORH010000293.1:0-4764 GCA_035389145.1 Cellvibrio sp. | reverse complement strand
TCCCACCGAGATGTTCACCGTAATTTTCGCCTTGGGTCGTGCTGTAGGTTGGTACTCGCACTGGGACGAAATGGTAGGCACTTCTTACAAAATCGGCCGTCCACGTCAGCTTTACACTGGCAGCGTGAAACGCGACTACCCAAAAAAGTAAGCCGAAAAAGTAAACTTGCTAAATAAATCATTTTTAGCACATTAAAAAAGGCTGCAAATTTTTCAATTTGCAGCCTTTTTTATATCTAGCCTAACACTTATTCGTCGAATACTTATTCATCGAACATATTATCGTCGTCATCTTCTTCATTCATTTCAGCTTGTTCGCGCGGTGTACGCACGGCGGCACGAGCCAAAATTTCCACAAAAAAACTATCGCCACCGGCTTTAGCGACTATATCCATTTGCTTGGTGATTTCACCCAAATGCAAAGGTTCAGCAACGTCTGGAGTCACACCAAATTTGCAATCGAACGCCCAGTAATTAGCACCATAAGGCAAGGTTTTACGCTTTTCGCGTTTAACATACTTACGCACTTCGTGTTTGATGGAATCCAACAGGCGGTCGCTGTTTTTACCTTCGATATGGAGCTTAAACGTCTTTTTCATGAGTTACCTTTTTTTAAAGCAGATTTGGTTGAACACATCTGATGCAGAATAAAATAAGCCTAACTGGCGTGCGCGCATGGTAACACGGCGACTAAGATGCCGCAGAAAATTAAGCCTAATCACCCCGTTCCACCTCTGAACAGCATAAAAAAATGCCCCGAGGCTATCGGGGCATTTTTAGACTAAATAGCATTTTTACAGAAGCTTCAGCCTTACAGCTTATAGCCGTCCTCTTCATGCAGACTCAAATCCAAACCTAGGGACTCTTCATCTTTAGAAACACGTAAACCGCCGGTTAAGAGGCCGGTTAACTTCAGCAACAAATAGGTAACGGCCACTGTAAATACCAGAGTAGCAACAATGCCTATCACTTGAACTTGCAACTGCTGGCCCATAGTCTCGATACCCGCCGCAAAACCGTGGCCACTGAACGCGCCCAACTGAGTGGATGCGAAAATACCCGCCAGAAATGTACCTAGGATACCGCCCACACCGTGCACGGGGAAAACATCGAGAGAGTCATCGATTTTCCAGACGCGCTTCACCAGCTGTGTTGCAAAGAAACACACAACGCCGGCCATCAAGCCAATCACAATCGCGCCACCTGGGCCAACATAGCCAGAGGCTGGCGTTATGGTACCAAGGCCAGCAACCATACCAGTCACAACACCCAACACACTTGGCTTTCTAAATCTCATCCACTCAATCATCATCCACGCCAAGGCGCCAGATGCAGCGGATAAGTGCGTCACCAGCATCGCCATAGCAGCGCTACCGTTGGCAGCCAAGGCACTACCTGCGTTAAAACCGAACCAACCCACCCAGAGGATAGCCGCGCCCGTAACCACCATGGTCATATTGTGCGGAGGCATAGCAACATTAGGAAAGCCGTTGCGCTTGCCGATCACCAGCGCAGCAACCAAAGAGCCCACACCCGCCGTGATATGCACGACGGTACCGCCAGCAAAATCGAGCAAGCCCATTTTGAACAGCCAGCCAGAGCTGCTCCACACCCAATGACACACAGGTACATAACAAAGCAGCAACCAAAGCGAAGAGAAAATCAGCATAGCGGAGAACTTCAAACGTTCAGCAAAAGCGCCAACAATCAATGCTGGGGTAATTACCGCGAAGGTCATTTGATACATAGCGAACAAGGTCTCTGGGATATCGCCCCAAAGATCATCCTTTTTAATAGAAGCCAAAAAGACCTTACTAAAATCACCGATATATTCGTTTCCGGGGCCAAATGCCAAGCTATAACCCACAATCACCCACAGCAAAGAGGCGATGGCGGCAATGGCAAAACATTGCATTAGTACCGAGAGCACGTTTTTTACCCGCACCAAGCCGGCATAAAACAGCGCCAAACCGGGCAAGGTCATAAACAGCACTAGGGCGCTGGCAGTTAGCATCCAAGCGGTATTGGCATTATTGAGTACGACTGGCGCGGTATCCGCCGCTGCCAATTGGCTTAGCGATGTAACCGCTACCGCCGCCAAGGACAAACAAATGGTCTTCTTCATAATCACACCTTATGTTTTTTGCTCGCTACTTAACGTGCGAACTTTATAGAGTGATAAAACTGCCCCAAATTGATTCAACATCTCTTTTAAAAAGTAGACTTTTTCAAAAATGGGATTGAATATGCCTATTTTAAAGCCGATTAAATCCCGAAAATCGGGCATTAATCACTAAATTTTAGCAAGCACGAGACGTAAGCACTAATCGTGCCTAAGTATTTTATAGTTTTAATTCAAACACTTAGATAAAAACATATCAAACGCAGATGAATTTTTTGCACCATTACTGGACACATTAAAATGATACAGCACAAAACTGAATCAAATTGCGCCATTTAATGTGCACCTCGATCAAATTAAGCTTTAGAGCGAAAGTTATTCACCGCTTTACGCAAGCGTGCAGCCACCTCAGGGTTATCGCCGTAAGCCAACTGCTCGTACAAATCCATTAACTCATTCAGCGATGCAGACAACTCGGGCTTACTCAAGATCACTCGTTCAGCAAAATGCCGGGGCGTTTCGCTAGCCAAGGGGCTAAAGCCACAGGCCTTAAGCTTCTTGCAGAGCTGCAAATAAATCCGCGATGTCTCCGGCAAATCCCGCTGACGATTACGCAGGATTAAAACTGCAAACAATAAAATGCCAAAACCGCTTCCTGTAACCGCAACCAACACTGCAATGCGCAGTGGCGATACCTCACCCAAAACCCGCTCTAGCAGCGTAGCCTGTTGGCTGGAGTCATAATTCATAACCCACTGCACCCAGGTTAAATTGACCGCGTCCCACTGCTCGCGCATCAGCAGCAGAACTTTTATCGATGAACCAAACGGTCTCGCCAACAGCTGGCGATCGGTCGCTGAAAGCGATTGCTCAATACCACTTTGAATTCGCTGGGGCGCAACCGCCGCCGTTGGATCAAACAACACCCAGCCGCGGTCCTCCAACCAAACCTCTGCCCATGCATGAGCATCGCGCTGCCGCACTGTGAGCGAGCCATCGACCGAGCTTAAATCGCCGCCCTGATAGCCAACTACCACTCGCGCAGGTACACCTGCGGCGCGCATAAAAAATACAAAACTACTGGCAAAATGCTCGCAAAAACCTTGACGAGAATTCCATAAAAAATCATCAACAAAATCAACACCCAATGCAGGTGGCTTTAAAGTATAAAAAAAACTTTGATTGTAGTAAGCAAATATTTTTTCAATTAGTTTTTCCGGGCTGCCGGTTTCCGCCAGCCACTCTTGAGCACGCTCGCGGGTTTTAAGATTACCGTTTTTGGGAATGAGTTTATTTTGTTCTAGTTCTTCAGCGCTAATTTCATTGAGTTGATAATCGAGCGAAGCGGTAACTCTATAGCTCATGCGATCATTAACCGGTTCAAATGAAAATAAGCGCATATCCCGCGCGAAGCCAAGATTCTCCGGCCATTGCTTCGGCGCAGCTAAAGAATATAGCCAAGGCTGACCACTGGCCTCTGCGATAAGAGTGTATTCAATTTGCTCGCCTTTATGCTCAAGATGCGACTGCAATTTATTGCTGGCTTGATTAAAATGATTGCCCGCTTTTTGTTCGCGGCTTTGTGACCAACGTTGACCATCAAAAAATGAAAACACCAAACTGCGCCAATAGAGTTTTTCGCGCGCTGGAGCCTCACCCACAAAACTCACGCGAAACGCCAGCTCGTTGGATTCCATTAATTCAGTGAAATCACCGGGCGACATGGAATCGCTCATGCCGGTTTTGGATTGCTGTGGCGATGGCACCGCCCAAAAAGAACCCATGCGCGGCACTACCACAAACAAGATAATCATAAAGGGTATTGCCTGCAGCAAAATATAAAAGCTAGCGCGAATATCTTGCCACACTCCCTGAGCCGCAGAATCTTTATAAAGCTGCATTAAGGTTGCGCATAACAGAGTCAAGCAACCCAAGCCATAAAATGCCGCTAAAAAATGATTAAACTCAATAAATTGCGCCGCAAGAATAAACAGCGCAATAAAAATCAACAGCACAAAATCCTTTTTATTTTTTAACTCCAAGAGCTTAAGAATAAAGCCTATTAACAACAGGCTTACCATAGACTCGAAACGAAAACTGGCACCCAAACTCAAGAACAAGCCACCGCAACAGACGGCAACCAATAAGGTCTTTTTTGTTTTACTGGGATAATTCCAAGCGCCTTGAAAAATCCTCCAACGCCAAACAGCTACTATCACCCATACAACTGCAATCCAAATGGGTGCCGTCACAAAATGCGGCGCCAAAATAAAAATTTGAATAGCCAGCAGCCACGCTAAGCTTTTGCGCGCAATAGGTTGATCTTGAGTTGGGTGTTTAGTAAAAATCATTCGCTCGCCTTTTTTGTCATTCACTAGTCCAGCCAAACAAAGCCAACGCTGTGAGCGCATTTAAACGGTGAACATCGCCCGCCCCTATCTCAATGGTTACATTCGGCAAACGCAAACCAAACTCAATATTATTATCGGCAAAATGGTTTACCCAATAGCTAAGATTCGATAAAGCCAATTCAGTATTGTGCACATTTAATGCCTGCCAATCCAACCAATAGTGCTCACTTTGCAAGGCGCGATAATCTTTTAAATGCATACCAGCACCACGCGCATATTGCTTCCACGCAA
>DAOORH010000292.1:0-4782 GCA_035389145.1 Cellvibrio sp. | reverse complement strand
GCCTGTTTTTGTGTTTCTACGTTCTTAAGGGAGTTTAGATCAACCCTGTGTGGATTTTTCACCAGTTGAAGATAGCCTTGACCACCGGGTTGGGCACGCCAACGAAAGGCGCTGCCAGACCAATCCGGCTGCGGCTGCACACGAGGCAACAAGAGTTCTACACGGTCAATGAGCTGCTCTAAACGGTTAACGATTTGATCAAATTGGGACACAGAAAATACCTCAAGAACTGGTGACATACCCAAACTGGGCTATAGTTTTTGAATAGAAAGCCACTGAACCACGCTTCAGGGGATTAACCAGATTAGTAACCATTATAGATAGCATGCCTGACACTAAGTGTCAGTAGCGATTGGCGACGACGCGAACACCCATTCAAGGAACACCATGTTTACCAAACAAGAAACCCAGTTAATTGCCAAGACGCTAACCCAGCGACGCGAATGGCTGCTCAAAAATATGGATAATCCTGAACATGCCGCTGCAAAAGAACAAAATCAAAAAGTTCTAGAATTAATTGAAAGCTCACTTGCTAAACTATTACAACACCTAAAACCTACGCAAGCTCCGGTTGATATAGTATCAGCGCCATCGGCCAAGCCCTCCAAAATGCCCATCGCGCAAAAGCGTGCACAAATGCAGCCTGCCGACATAAAAGTCTTGGTTGTTGACGATGACAATTTAATTTCTAGCATCATGCAAGTCTTATTAAACTCCTACGGCATACAACAACTTGATATAGCGGAAGATGGATTAAAAGCCATTAGCATGCTCTATGACGCAAATCCTATTTATGACTTAGTCTTATGCGATTGGAATATGCCGATCAAAAACGGGCTGGATGTACACAACGCCATGCGTGCAGCCGAGCGTTATACCGATGCCTGCTTTATGTTGGTTACTGCCGTGACCGAAGCCAAACAAATTCGTGCTGCAATTGACGAAGGCGTAGACGACTACATAGTGAAACCTATTGAAGAAGAAAAAATTATCAAAAAAATTCAGCGCTTCTTTCCACAACTGGGTACGAGAGAAGATTAACGAACAGCAGCATCCGCTACTCGCACACACAGAATAAATCAGGCGCCCTCAACCTCAACCATAAAATCCAAGCTGGCTTGTTGGCGGATAGTTTGACGGTGATTCGCCATCAACTTGGCAATTTTTTCCTGATCACATACCTGCCGATCCAATACCACGCGCGTTTTCAACTCACCGACAGGTTCCGAAGTTGGGCATTTGCTAAATACGAATTGATTCGAAATCAAGTCCATAAAGGGGCCAGACTTACTACTCGGCATAATAAAATTTAACTGCAAGCCCAAGCTATCCGTTAAATAATTAATCACTTCACGTGAGCGGTGTTCATCCATCTTAGAGAAAGCTTCATCTACCAATACCATGCGCAAATGACTATTGCCTTCGTTAAAACGGAATGCCGAAGTAATTGCCGCACTGCGAATAATATAAGCTGGTGTTTCTAATTGACCACCAGAACCCGTACCGTATTGACTCAATGCGATAGGCGCTTTACCTTCCGGCTCTTTGTAAATTTCATAGCAGCGATAGTTGCGATAATCTGCAATACGTGTAAGTTCACGCAAGGCTTTTTGTTCATCCTCATCTAACAGCATCGTCATCAATCGCTCGCGCACGCGCTGATGCTTTTCATCTAACTTCATGTTGAACAAGGTTTCGCCATCACCTGCACTTGGGCTATCAATTACGGCTTTAAAGAACTGCCAATACTCTTTAAATTCAGGCACCCACTCCCAATCAAAACGGAAGCGCTCGCGGTCAGCACCAAAGCGATGATGCTCCAATTCTTTATTGAGCTCTTCCAGCGTTTTCTTGCCATCGTTAATGGCTTGATAAATGGAGTGGCAAAGGTTGCTCACAAAGGCATTGTTAAAGCTTAAACGCAGTGATTCAATTTCTTGATGACGCTGAGCTAGGATATGGTTTTTATCGCGATTGTAAAGCGAATCAAATTGGCGGCGCATATCGCACACATGGCGGAAATTGGCGCTGCCAAGTTCGTTGGTATAATCCACGTTAAATAAAATTGAATCGGCACTTAAACAGAACTGGTTGTGCTGCATAACCGCTTGCTGCAACTTATGCAAAATAGCTTTTAGTTCAGAATTAACTGTCGCCAAGCTATTTTCAAAATAGCTAGTCGTGTGTTGAGTTGCAGATTCATCCGCAGCTTGCAAACGCTCTTCTGCATTAAAGTCTGGCCACAAGCCCACAATAGTTTGAATATTGGCTTCACACTCATCCACTATGGCAAGGGTTTTATCTTGCTCAGTATCCAGCTTGTGGCAAAGTACATCAGCGTTTTTTAATTCCGCGCGACAATCGACTTGGGCATTGTTAATGTCGTTAAAGTGTTTTTGCTGTTCTTGTAAACGCGCTTTTAGTTCATTGAGTTCATCATCCAAAGATTTGGTATCGCTCAAATCCAATTGCTGTAAACTTACTTCAATCGCAGCTATGCGATCTTGCGCTGCCAACATGGTTTGTAATGTATCGGCATAGGCGAGCGGCTTTAACTTATCAATCGCCAATAAAAGCTGTTGCGCTTCACTCACATAATCGGTTGCCGCCTGCAATTCAATATTCAGCGTATGAAATTCATTGCGCTTGGCTTCTAATGCGCGCTCACGCGCGCCTTGGCCAAACACCAAATCTGTGTCTGCCATATCGCAACGGAACATTGCGTAGTTGCCAGAACCCATAGCATCTTTGGTAATGCCACGGCGAGTATTGCGCAGTTCATTAGCTGTTTCTACACGCTGCACGTTTGCATAACTCGCTTTTAAATAGGCTTCTGCGGTCGCGTGGGAAAAGCTCATTACCTGCACAATAGAGTTTGCAGGGAAGTCACCAGATTTTTCTAAATCTTTACGCGCTTTATCTCCTTGAATAACGCGTGCACGGTTTGCCTGCCCGCTCATATTGCGCACGATTGCAATTGCCTCGGCTTCATATTCTGGCGCAACAATAATACCGAAGCGTGCCGCGCCAATATAACCTTCAATAGCAGCTTGCCAGTCGTGATCAAGTACATTCACATAATCGCAAAGAACGCGAGCATCAGCTTTGGGGCATTGAGTTGCAATAGCATCCAGCGCAGCGCGCACAAATTGCGGATAATTAACTTGATGCGCTTCCAGCGTTTGAATTTCGCGGCGCTTTGCTTCAATAGATTTTTGTAAACGCTCTGCACCTGCGCGACGCTTATCACGCTCTTGTGCCAATTGATCGCGCAAATTAATTTTGTTGCCTTGATGCGTAACAGCCGCACTCGCATCCAATGCAAATAAACTATGCACAAACAAATTATGACTTTTTTGTTGCTCAAGCACGGCATCTAAATGCTGCGCCAGCGGGCTTACATCAATCCAATCGCGGTTGAGCAATTGGTGAATATTAATCGGCTCAGATTCTGCAGCCAGTGTTTTAGCCAGCTGATGTAAGTGGCCATCTTTTAATGCAGGGATCTCTAATGCAATAGACGTATTGCGCAAAGCCTGCACACATTGCTGCGCAGCTTCAACGTTGGTTTGTAGTTGTTTGTCTTGCTTTAACAACTCTGGCACATTACCGTGAATAAGTTTTTCTTGCGCGACTTTTTCTTGTTCAAGCTGATCTTTATCGCGCAAAGCAGGTACACCTAAACGGCGCGCAGTAGCGGCAAGAATCAGCTGATTGATTTCATCGCGCTTGGTTTCACATAAAGCAAGAGCTTGCGTATGACCAGCAGCATTTTCACGCAGCAGTTGTTGCTTGTGTTTTGCATCCAAATACAAAGCTTGGCAATCACCAAATTTACGTTTGGCGAGGGAATAATGTAATACCTGTTGCTCTAGCCAACCTGCAATAAAATTATCACTCAGGGTACGACCAGTCGCCATACGATCAATTGCGTTACGCAAATTGCGAGCATCAGCTTCCATGGTATGGATACGCTTAAGCATTGCAGACACATTGCGAATTGCCTCGCCCAAATCGCGATATTCCAGCACTTCGTTGGCAACAAACTCATCAATACCTTTAATCGGCTTATAGGCCATAAATCGCGAAAAGGCGCGCGCTGCATTCATGGCTTCGCGTTCAGACACTGCATCTTTTTTACCGCGCAGTACACCGTACAAACGGCAAAGGTAAGATTTTTTCTTATCGTATTTTTCTACTTGCTCTTGCCCAAACTGACGACGCAAACTTGCGTAAACCTTATCCAATGGCACGACATATTTATGCGTTTTTTCTTCTTTTAATAGATCTTTCAGGCTAAGCGTCACATCGCTCAAAATATAAAAGTGGCAGTCATCTAAACGCGCGACCTTTTGCTGGGTTGCGCCCTGCCCTGCAGTTTCAATAAACGCGCGCATGCCGATTAAGGCTGTAAAGGGTTCACTACTTTCACCTTGGGTTGGGTGAAACACGGCAGCCAAATAACCATCGCAACCCTGTGGGCGCGAGTAAGCACCGTCATCACAGCCCAATACATAGGATGCGAGTGTGCGTACCAATTTTCCACCGCGACCACGCTGGCTGGATTCATCTTGCCCAGGGTTAAAATGAAATAAATTATCGTGCGCAGCGGTCATGATGGTTTGAATCGCATCCGCAGCCGTAGTTTTACCCGAACCATTACCGCCGGAAAATAAATTAATCGGGCCGAATTCAAATTCGGTATTGGGTACGTTACCCCAATTAATATAAATAAACTTTTTTAGGAACATATTAGGCTTCAGTATCAAATATCGATTTAGT
>DAOORH010000291.1:0-4783 GCA_035389145.1 Cellvibrio sp. | reverse complement strand
AGCGCTCACCACGGGGATTAATCACCGCAGCACCCTTGGCGATGGCTTCGGCAGCAAGAGGAATATCGGCGGTAATCAACACATCGCCCGCAACCAGTTCTTGCACTATGTAGTTATCCGCCACATCAAAGCCGCTGCTGACCTGAATACTCTTTATATAAGGCGATGCAGGCGCAGCCATAAATTGATTGGCAACCAGAATCATAGTGATTTGGCGCTTATGTGCGGCGCGGTAGAGGATTTCCTTAACCGGCTTGGGGCAGGCATCTGCATCAACCCAGATTTGCATGGTGAATTTCCGCGAAAGTGAGGGGCGGGCATTATACATTTTGGCGTAATCATGGGTTAGACTCGCGCACATCAAGAATCGCAATAAGGAACCTTTGATGTCCGAAAAGCACATTTCCACCACCGCGCTGGCTCGTCAGCTTCATAAAGAAAGCAAAGAGCTTTTTATCCTGCTTGCCCAAGGTGGTTGGATGGTGAAGGTGGATAATCATTGGCAGTTGACCGAGAAGGGGAAGTTTGAGGGCGGGATTTATATCAATCACCCCAAATATGGCGAGTACATTGCGTGGCCGGAATCCGTGCAGGATCATCCGCTGTTGCGACTACTGCCAGAAGCGCCACTCAGTGCGACTCATCTCGGCAACAAGGTCGATTTGCCCGCGCGCTTAATTAATTTGTTATTGGCTGAGCGCGGGTGGATTAAAAAACATATTCGCGGTTGGCTGTTGAGTCCGCGCGGAAAAGCTATCGGCGGTGAACAACATGCCAGTGAACAGACGGGTGTTCCCTATGCGACTTGGCCGGAAACCTTGTTGGATAATCCACTTTTTTTAGAAGCGATTGCGCAAATTACGGGGGCAAGCTTCTCTCAATTGAGTTCGCAACATTTAGCTACTGCATTAAGCGGTCAGCAAGTCAAATCGCGAGAAAAATTAATTGTTGAAAACTGGTTGTACATTGCCGGTATTAATCATGCTCGGGATTACACCTTACATGCTGGTAACGAAACTATTAACTCCGATTTTTTCTTGCCTGAATGGCAAGTCTGCATAGATATTTGGGGCGCAAGTGATAATGCGGCTGCCCTAACTGAAAAATTAAACAAGCAAGAGTTTTATAAAAAATACGGTTATGACTTTATTGAGCTGCATGATGAAACGATCGCGCAGGTGGATGAGGTTTTAGCAAAACAACTATTAGGTTATGGCCTAGCGATTTATTAACCAAGAAGCGAATTGTCATCCCCTGCGGCTATGACAATTCCCTGTGAAATTATTTTTAGGAGAATCTTATGGCAAGTGTATTCACGTTGATTATGGAAGGAAAAATCCCCGGCAACTTTGTGTATGAAGATGATATAGCCGTTGCAATTCTAACTATTCAACCGATTCGTGAAGGTCATGTGTTAGTAATTCCACGAGCAGAAGTGGATCAATGGAGTGATTTGCCAGCGGATACCGCAGCACACCTAATGAAAGTCAGTCACAAAATTGCCAATGCGATGAAACCACTATTTCCGTGTACACGCATCGGCCTGATGATCGCTGGTTTAGAAGTGCCTCATACACACATCCATTTAGTGCCTATGGATTCTATGGACGACTTGAGCTTTTCCTTTGCAAAAAATGCAGATGGCGAAGCTTTGAAGAAAACGGCAGAGAAGATTCGTGGGGCTTTGTCTTAAAAATTATTCTAGGAAATGAAGTGTTGGGTGTAATTAGCGCAACACTTTCATCTGTTTTATTATTTCGATTTATATTCCCATTTTACCTGCGACAACAACATACCCGCTAACATTAACCCACAACCAAACCATGCGCGTGGACTTAAACTTTCATCCAATAACCACACTCCGCCAATCGCTGCGAATACCGCTTCTAAGCTCATAATGATGGCCGCATGGCTAGGCTTCGCATTTTTTTGTGCGATAACTTGTAAGGTGTAGGCGATGCCAACGCTCACAACTCCGGCAAATAAAATGGGCTGCCAGCCTGCGAGCGTGCCAGCTAAGGTGGGTGTTTCAATTATCAGCGAAACCCCGAGACTTAATAGCCCGCACACGAGAAATTGCACAGCAGATAATTGAATAGGATCAATGCGGCCACTGAAATGATCGATCACTAAAATATGAAATGCCCAGAATAATGCACCGATAAAAATAAGTGTGTCGCCGAGCGACATGGTGAAATTATCGTTAACACTGAGTAAATATAAACCAACCACAGCAAGTGCAGCGCCCAACCACGTGGTGAGGCCGGTGGTGTGTTTGAGTAGAATTCCGATGATGGGAACTAGGATTAAATATAAGCCGGTAATGAAACCGGCTTTTGCTGCGGTTGTATAAAATAATCCGTATTGCTGCAGTGTGGCGGCCACAAACAAAACCAAGCCGCAAATAACGCCACCCTTAGTCAGCGAGTGATTTGGTTTTGTTTCTAGCTTAATCTTTTGCCGCGAAAGAAACCAAAGCAAAGGCAGCAACGAAAGGCTGCCTAATAAAAATCGTGCGCTGTTAAAGGCAAAGGGTTCGAGATAATTCATTCCCAAACGCTGTGCCACAAATCCAAAGCCCCAAATAGCGGCGGCAATTAACAGCATTAAATTAGATTTCATTTTTTCGTTAGATCAGCTTTATTATTGGTTGAGCCTAAACACATCTCGCACTTTCCACTTGGGCGCTTCTGCACTATTTTTTTCAACCCATAAGGGACGCTCGGCGTTAGGGTTTATGGCCCAGTTTTTAGGTACCGAATCTGTACCAATCATATAGCCATGTAAGTTTCCTTCGGTGTCTATGCGAAAGCGTAAAAAGCCTTTGTAGCCCTCATGGGCAAGTGTGGAAAAAGCATTGTTGGCCATTAAACCTACGAGTGACATCACACAGAAAAACACACCAAATAGAAGGCCGCTGACAAGAACCCCACCGCCTGTTAACCACAAGCCTTGAAAATAGGGGTTGGGCTCTTTGAGCGTAATTAGATAAAACAACGTGGGCACAGCCACAACTTGCAGTGCCGCGTGAATTCCACCTGGAATAAATGATTTCCAACCGTCTTCCAAGGCGATAGAAAAGCACAGAAAGAAAATAATTAAATGTACGGTGAGTGCTAAGGGACTAAAAAAGAAAGCCTTAAACCAGCGCAGTAAAAAGTCTAAGTATTCCAAGGTCGGGATTTGGCTTGCCATAACAAAGCCGTTGTCTTTAAAAGCGCTGCTAAACACAAAGCTGTTGCAATAAACCGCTAGCCAATAGAGTACGCCCAGTACAATGGGTAGCACTATATTGCCGGAAAATACCCAATCCTTTGTTTCACCTAAGCGCTGAAATACCTTGTAAAGGCCGCGGCCTGCGGGCGCTGAGTACAAGTCTTTAACGGGTGAAGGTTTAAACAGCGACCATATATTACGAATACACAGCCAGCGGCTGTCATAGGTTGAGGGGTAGCTAGCGCTCCTGTAGTAAGTGCGCTGCTTGGCTGTTGGCGTGCCATCTTGGGTGCCCACGCGGGTGCGGCCTTTCAAGTCAGGGGTGATGGCGCTGGTCTCTTGTGCTCGGTCTAAAATTTTTGTGTTAGTAACGCATCTTGCGTGGGTTGGGTGCAAAAAAGCGCCGCCGCTGCCGCAGGTGACTAACATATCGTCATAGTTCAAGCCTGCGCCTTTGCCGGCGGTCGCGCGGTCATAAAGGTGTAAGTCGCCCGCTAAACGCAGGCGAATTTTTACGCCGCGCTCAAGCAGAATCTCTTCCAACCGCTGATAGCGTTTGGGGTAGCCAATGCGTGCGTTATCGCCTAAAGGGCGTGTCCAATAGGGTTCTGGGTAGAGCAGAATTGCGTTGTCGCCGGGTTGCATGTCGCTAGCCGCAAGCTTTACAAAGGCATCGAATTGGGCGCGGTCTAAATCGCCGACTAAGGCAAAATCCAACCCTAAGTGCCACCAATTGTGCGGCAAACGCGCGGCAAAATAGCTGCGGGTTTGTGGAGTATTGGCGTTAAGAACACTGTCTTCATAATCGCCAATGAAGTGGCGATTAAAGGACGATATGTTGTCAAACCAATCGTGGTTTTGCGGGATGGCAAGCAGGGTGCGAGTACTATCGTGCTCTGGTCGCGCGGCTTCCCACATTTCAATAAAACGGTATTGATATTCTTCGGTACTGGCACCGGGGTAGGCGAGGTCACCGCCTAATACCAGTAGCTTCCCCCGCGGCAATGGTAGTAAGGGCGTGTCAAATTCACCAGCATCAATTTCTAAATCATGGGTTTGCATGGCGCGCGCGATGCTGTAAGTCGCGTTGCCGCCATCGCCGCTGTCAGACACAAAATCCCACCAGAAATCACCATTGGGGTTTTCAGGTTTAATCTCGATGACTTTGAAATCGCTCTTGAATAGTTCGCGGCGGTCTAGATTGCGAATTTGGTTGGCAGTGGCCAGCATCTCTCTGGCTGAACGGAACAACACTGCTGGGTTATACCAAGCTACTGGCCAGCGTTTGTGGGGCGGTTCATTAATGCCGAATTTATAGTTAGCCACTGGTTTCTCCCTTAGTGGTAGGCGTTTGAACGATTAAAAAAGATTTCGCAGTGTAGCATTGCGTGTGTGAATTTGGCGCTCGCTTTTAGTCTTGGCATGGCTTGTTGTGTAGTGCCAAGCTTTTGACTTTTAACTAGGTGTGTATTTTTAAGTAATTGATAAATAAAGAATAAATCTCTTGGCATTGCCTTTGCAAAACTCCTGTTATGAACCAGTCCAAGCGTTGATTGTTTGACGCGAA
>DAOORH010000290.1:0-4793 GCA_035389145.1 Cellvibrio sp. | reverse complement strand
GATCGATAATATTGATATCAAAACCGTCAATAGCAAAGCCAAGGGGTAACTTTTCAGCAGCATCAAAAATAAATACCTCCTTATGCAACTCCTGCAGCAAATTTTTAACACTAGTATTTTTTACCAACAAGCCCTTATCGATGATAGCTACATTTCGACAAAGGCTTTCAGCTTCTTCCAAATAGTGAGTGGTTAGAATAATGGTTGTACCGGCATCGTTAATTTCACGCAAAAAATCCCACATAGAGCGACGCAATTCAATATCAACGCCTGCGGTAGGCTCATCGAGAATTAATAGCTTGGGCTCATGTATCAACGCACGCGCAATCATTAAACGCCGCTTCATACCACCAGACAGCATGCGCGCAGGGGTATCACGTTTATCCCATAAATTAAGCTTTTTTAAATATTTTTCAGCTTGCGTTTTTGCATAATCGCGCGGCAAACCGTAATAGCCTGCCTGCTGTAAAACAATATCCTCTACTTTCTCAAACATACTAAAATTAAATTCCTGCGGAACGACCCCCAAGAATTTTTTAGCTTGCGAAAAGTCAGTATCTATATTGACACCAAAAATTTCTACATCGCCTGCAGTTTTGCGTACCAACGAGCTGATAATACCAATTGTGGTAGACTTGCCTGCCCCATTTGGCCCCAACACGGCAAAAAAATCGCCCGGCATTACATCCAGCGAGATGCCTTTTAAAGCTTCCAATTTATTATTGTAAACTTTGGTGAGGTTACGAATAGAAAGTGCTGCAGACATAGCGCCTCTTGCTTAAATATTAGGGAATGGATGATTCAGAACAGCAAATATTAATTTATACGCGAGATTTTAGAACTATGACAATCAATGAATTGGATAAAGCCTATTTTGAGTTTCACATGGGCTTATTAACAGCCTTAATAGAACAGATAAAAGTACAGCCGCCTTTTTGCCTTGAAGACTCCGGCCAGGAAGATCAAGATTTTTTGCTCGCACTAATTAGTTTACCTAATGTTGGGGGTAGCGATCTTTTAATTCAAGGGCAGCAGTTATTTTGCAAGATTGTAGCAGGCTACCCACATCTTATGCCGATCTTGCCAAGAGACTTATTATGGTTTTTTGGCGGAGATTGCTTGCACTACATGCCAGACGAAGAGATTCGTATATTTCAAGAACTAGATGAGCAGCGTGAGACTGCTAAAGAAAACAACAAAGACTTTTCGTATGAAAAAGCAAGATTACACAGCATGGGATTGCACTGAGACACAAAATCGTCAGGGAAGGCGAATTCATTAAAAGAGACTAAATATAAATAGGAGAAGAAAAACTTGGAGCGGGAAACGAGACTCGAACTCGCGACCCCGACCTTGGCAAGGTCGTGCTCTACCAACTGAGCTATTCCCGCAAATGGCGTCCCCTAGGGGGTTCGAACCCCTGTTACCGCCGTGAAAGGGCAGTGTCCTAGGCCACTAGACGAAGGGGACAATCTACTTTTGCTTGACAACAAAAGGATTTACAACACTTCATACAACAAAAAACTTGGAGCGGGAAACGAGACTCGAACTCGCGACCCCGACCTTGGCAAGGTCGTGCTCTACCAACTGAGCTATTCCCGCAGTGGTATCCCCAAGGGGAGTCGAACCCCTGTTACCGCCGTGAAAGGGCAGTGTCCTAGGCCACTAGACGATGGGGACCCAGAAACCTTCTGTTTAAACGTTTGTGACGTCGTCTGCAGAAGTGGGGCGCATTCTAAGGAGCAGCCCCTAGTCTGTCAACACTTTTATTCTTAATTTTATAACTTTGGAAACAAGCACTTAGCTCTCTCACCTAGATTGCACACTACATAATCTATTTGGTTATTTTTATAGTGCTATACTCATGCCATCAACAGCTTTTTCTAAATCGCCTATGTCCATTTATATTGTTATCACCATAATTGTTTTACTGAGTGCGCTAGCGTGCTATGCGTTTATCAGCCAAGCTATTGAGAAGAAACGAGTTCAAACTCAACGTATTTTAATGACCCTTAAAACCAAGCAACGCAATCTTGTTCATTTAATCAATGGATTCCCTCCAAACTTCCTAACAAATGATCTCTTGGGTTTAATTTATCGCGCACTCATAGATACCTGCGAACAACTGAGCAAAATCGAACCTAAAGATCCGCGTCACCTAGATGACGTCACCCTTTATACCAATCAATTGGATGCCCTACCCAAAAACAATACAGTTCAACGTGCGCGCGTGGACAACCCGCAAGCCATGAAGGATATTCGCCAACATTTACAAGAACTGCAGCATTTTTTGGCACAACAAGAAGCAGTCAAAACGATTAATAAAGTTCAATTTACCGCGTACGTTGATCAAACTAATCGACTAGCCTTGCAAATGTCGGTCGACGCCTACCTGTTTCAAGCAAAACAGGCGCAGCAAATAGGAAAATTACGCCTCGCTATTCACTTTTTTCTTTTGGCAAAGAAAATGCTGGCAGCGGAAAATGCAACTCGCACCTACGATAAGCAAATAGTTCAACTCGATGGAATTATTGCGAAGCTAGAAGAGAAAGCACAAATACGCGGCGAAGCACCTGAGGCAGCGCCAAGCGCAACTCCAAGCAACCCCACTTCAAAAGAGTGGGAGAATTTTGCGCCACCTGACGAGAAATGGAAGAAAAAGCAGATATACGATTAAATTAAAAATAAGCCGCACAAAGCGGCTTATTTTTTATCCAATGCAATAGACGCCGAATTAATACAGTAACGCAATCCCGTTGGCGCTGGACCATCGGTAAAGACGTGCCCCAGATGACAACCGCATTTACGACACACCACTTCGGTGCGATGCATGCCATGACTGGTATCGTAAACTTCTTTGATAACACTCTTGTTCGCTGGCTGATAAAAACTCGGCCAACCACAACCCGCATCAAACTTAGCATCAGACTGAAATAGCGGCTCAGCGCAACCACGACACAAGTAAGTCCCGTCACCCGATTCATTCCAGTATTCGCCCGTAAAAGGTCGCTCTGTACCCTTTTGACGGCAAATACGATATTGCTCTGGCGTTAATTTCTCCAACCAGTAAGACTCGTTGTTAAATTCGGACTCAGACATAATGATTTCCTTGACATAAACGCCTGCAAACACCGATTATTCGCGGCTCGTTTTATACATTTCGCACTAAAAGGCATCTTACTGCAATGAACCCGATTAAGAAATCCGACAAGTTAAACGGCGTTTGCTACGATATTCGCGGCCCCGTCCTTGAACACGCTTACCGCCTTGAAGAAGAAGGCCATCGCATTCTTAAACTGAATATTGGCAACCCTGCCCCATTTGGTTTTGCCGCGCCCGATGAAATCATTCAAGATGTGATTTACAACCTCCCCAATGCCGAAGGCTACACCGCCTCACGTGGCTTATTTGTAGCACGCAAAGCGATTATGCAAGAGTGCCAGCGCCTGCAAATTCCTAACGTGGAAATTGATGATATTTTCCTCGGCAATGGCGCCAGCGAACTTATCGTTATGGCTATGCAAGCGCTATTAAACAATGGCGATGAAATTTTAGTGCCCGCACCCGATTATCCCTTGTGGACTGCCGCAGTCAATTTAGCCGGCGGTAAAGCTCGCCACTATTTGTGCGATGAGCAATCAGATTGGTTCCCGGATATTGCCGATATAAAAAGTAAAATCACTGACAAAACCCGCGGCATAGTGGTTATTAACCCAAACAACCCAACGGGTGCTGTTTACAGTCAAGCCCTACTCGAACAAATCGTGCAATTAGCGCGCGAACACAATTTGATTATTTTTGCTGACGAAATTTACAGCAAAATATTGTACGACGATGCCGAATTCATTCCTATGGGTCGCGTTGCACAAGATGTTTTGTGCGTAAGCTTCAACGGCCTCTCTAAATCCTATCGCCTCGCAGGCTTCCGCTCTGGCTGGATGGTCATTAGCGGCGCCAAACACCGCGCTAAAGGCTATATAGAGGGTTTGGACATGCTCGCGTCAATGCGTCTCTGCGCAAATGTGCCCGCAATGTATGCGGTACAAACAGCATTGGGCGGATATCAAAGTATTAATGAGCTCATTATGCCCGGTGGTCGCTTACGCGACCAGCGCGATGCGGCCATGAAAGCCTTGGCAAATGTACCCGGTATTTCTTGCGTTAAACCCAAAGGCGCTTTGTACCTGTTCCCTAAATTAGATTTAGACATGTACAAAATTAAAGACGACCAGCAAATGGTGCTCGACTTTTTAATTCAGGAAAAAATTCTCTTAGTGCAAGGTACTGCATTTAACTGGCCAAATAGAGATCACTTCCGCATTGTGTTCTTGCCGCGTGAAGATGATTTAACCAAAGCTATTAATCGCTTTGGAGAGTTCTTATCGCGCTACTCACAATAAGAATGCCGCAACAAGAAACAACAAAGCCCGCATGTGCGGGCTTTCTTGTTTTTGGGCTTTATATCAAGCTGATAAAACACTTACAGGTATTTTATACACCAACAACTTTAATTGCTGTTTTGCATCCACATCGGGGAAATCGGGGTGCGCAGCCAAACGCTCAACAAATTCAGCTTGCGGTAATTGCTCTGCAAATTGATCCTTCAAGAAACCATCACTCAATTCCGGCGCATTTAAACAGGCCAACACCAAACCACCTTGCGGCATTAGCTCTGGCAAACGGCGAATCACTTTGGCGTAATCTTTTTCAGCGATAAAACTGCCTTTTTGATAAGACGGGGGATCGATAATAACCACCTCATAAGGGCCTGGCTTTTTAACACGACTCCACGA
>DAOORH010000289.1:3406-4797 GCA_035389145.1 Cellvibrio sp. | reverse complement strand
CCCAACGATTGCGCCCTACTTCACCCGAACCCGGCGTTTTCAAATCCATCACTTTGACCACACGCGGGTCAACATCATTAACAGGTAATGCACCGCTGGTCTCCAAAGAGACTTGGTAGCCCGCATCGCACAACAAACGCAACAAGCTTAAACACTCGCGCTGCGCTAAAGGTTCACCGCCGGTCACGCAGATATAGCGCGGGTTAAAACTGGCCACCTTGGCGAGAATCTCATCTAACAAAAGACGCTCACCGCCGTAAAAAGCGTATTCAGAATCACAGTACCCGCAGCGCAATGGGCAGCCAGTAAGGCGCACAAACACTGTAGGCAAGCCAACCGTGGTCGACTCGCCCTGCAATGAGTAAAAAATTTCGGTGATTTTCAAACTAGCCTGAGTCATAAAAGCCTAATCGGGGGAAACCCAGTAAAGAAGACACTGTGTTACAGGAAAATATCTTACAAGAATGAAATTCAACTGCTCGCAAAAAGAGCGGCAGTTTACCCAAAGTGCTGCCCCAAAGCGAGAAAGCGTATGGAGAGAAGCGAGAAAGCGTATGGAGAGAAGCGAGAAAGTGTATAGCGAGCACTGAGGAATCCTGCTAGCAATTAGGATATAAGCGATTGCCGAGCCAGTCGTGCGGCTGATATGCTGCCAAATGGCCGTTTTTATTCCCTAACAGATCGAGACTCATGAAGCCCACCAAAACCAGACGCGAATTGCATGCGGAGCTGCAGGCGCAGATTGATGCCTTTATTCAAGAAGGCGGCAACGTCGCTGAAGTACCGCGCGGTATAAGCGGTCGCCCCTATGCGCAAGCGCCGCTATTGAGCCTATTTGAAGGCCAAAGCCCGGAAGATCGCACACCAATCCCCGAGGTCGTCGCGGCAATAGAAGCGCGCCGTAAACCTCATGTACAACTCAAACATTTCAAACCGCGCCCCAAGAAAAAAGTCATTTTGGACGATTTCGGTCAGCCGCTGCGCTGGGAGTGGGTTGAGGAATAGCCAATAGCAAAAAGCCCGAATCTAAAATCGGGCTTTTTGGCTCCCCCTTTGAAAAAGGGGGCTGGGGGGATTTAAGCACTTAGCAAAAAATCTCCCCTAACCCCTCTTTTCCAAAGAGGGGGACTTAAAAGCGAGCGCAAGAATCACAGCAAATCCTTGCTCTTAAAATACCAATAAGGCAACAAACCCGAGAGCGACATTACTAAGAGTGCGAACACCCAGCCATGCGCCCATTCTACGTTAGGCATAATACTGAAGTTCATGCCGTAAAAGCTCGCCACCACGGTAGGCGGTAGGAAAATCACCGCTGCAACCGAGAAGGTTTTAATAATCTGGTTCTGTTCGATATTGATAAAACCTTGGGTCGAGTCCATCAAGAAGTTGAT
>DAOORH010000289.1:0-3306 GCA_035389145.1 Cellvibrio sp. | reverse complement strand
TCTGGTTCTGTTCGATATTGATAAAACCTTGGGTCGAGTCCATCAAGAAGTTGATTTTATCGAACAGAAACGCGGTGTGTGCCATAAGCGTATCTACATCGCGCTTAATCTCGCGAGCAGTTTCATTTAGGTCGTTGTTATCGCGAATATAGCGCTGTAAAAAGGAGATGGAGCGCTGGGTATCCATTAAGCACAGACGGATTTTTCCGTTGCTATCTTCCAACTTGGCGAGTTTATCAATCGCGTCTTCCAGCTCGGAATCCTCATCCTCAAGAACCAAGTGACTCACTTCTTCCAGCTTGCGATGGATATCTTCCAAGGCATCCGCCAAGTTCTCCACCTTTTGTTCAAACATGGTGATGATTAAATCTTGGGGCGAATTGATAGGCACTTGGCCACGGCGCGCGCGCATACGCAGCAAGCGGAAATCGGCCAAATCGCCTTCGCGCACGGTAATTAAGCGTTTGTCTTGCAACAGAAAAGCAACAGTCACCGTATTGTGACGGCCATTCTCACCGGGGGATAAAAACAGGGAATGAACGTGAATTCCTTCATTATCTTGAAAGTAGCGCGCGGAGAATTCGATCTCATCTACATCGTCAGATTCAGGCAGCTCAGCGCGCAAAAAGGTGTTTAGCTCGTCGCGCTCTTCTTCAGTTGGCTCATGCGCATCAATCCAGACCGCATGGGTCATGGACGCTTTCAGCTCCTCAGCATTAAGCGCTTCTTCGCGCAGCAACTGGCCTTGAATTTTAAACATTCTTAACATCAGTGTTCTCCTCAAGGTCGCGCTGAAGGGGCAAAGTCGCGCGAAAGTGTCAAGGTTGCGCTAACGGATATGGCGCGCCTTATACCACATTCTAGTCAGGCATTTGAGATTTTTTTGGCCAATTGGGAAATTTGCAGAAATCTTATCGGCACAGCTAACTTGCAGCACCAAATTTGATCACTTTTGCAGCAATCGCACTGAGCACAGCTCGCCACAAGGCTATCGGCAGATTAGTATGGCCGCCATTACATCAGAAGCTCACTTATGCCGTATTTCTACCTGTTCTGCAGCGCACTTATAGCCGCAACCCTACTCCCACTCTCGTCAGAAGCCTTGCTGAGCACCCTGCTATATCAACACTATTCACCCTTACTGCTCTGGCTAGTTGCTACTATCGGCAACACCCTTGGCTCTTGCATCAACTGGTATTTAGGAAAATGGTGCTTGCACCTGCAAGATAAAAAATGGTTTCCGATTAGTGCCCAGCAGCTAAACCGCGCGCAAACAAGATTTCAAAAATACGGGCTGGTATCCCTACTATTTGCTTGGGTACCGATTATTGGCGACCCACTTACTTTGTTGGCTGGGGTGATGCGAGTGCAGTTTTGGAAGTTTTTGGTATTGGTAGCCATAGGAAAGGGGTTGCGTTATTGCGTGGTGATTTGGGTAGCACTTAGGTTTATATGAACAACATAGGCGCTCAAACAAACTGTGATCGCGAACGGCTCAGGCTTGAGCAGACCAATCGGGAAATTACAGGTATACCCCCCGCCCTGTAACATAATTGCTGAGCGGGGTTTTAAATTTATTTTTAAGCTTTAGAAATCTAACTCTAAATGCCACTTGGCACCCGCGCGCTTGGCATTGTTAAAAGCATCCAAATACTCGTTTAAATCGTCATAAATATCCGGTGAAGCGAACGCAGGCTTTTCACTCTTGAGCTTCGCTACCAATGAAGTAACCCACTCAATGCCCTCATCTGCAGCAAACCATGCTTCATCCCGCCCGGGCACTTCAATATCATCAAGCTCCTCCATATATTCGGAAATATCTTGGCTATGAAAATCCTCAATGGTTTTCAATTGATGTTGTTTGCAGAAAGATTCCAATTCATCAAAAGCATGTGCAATTGCTTTACCATTAACGAATGGATCGAAATCCACATCATCTTTATCCAAAACAATAAAATAGGCGACACTCATAATTTATCCTCCTTTTTGGCAAGAGCTAAAGTCCCAAGCTGGAACCTGGGCGTAAGATAAAACCATCACAAAATTATTTTATACGCTATTCGCCCAACTAACTTTGTTGGCATCGTCAAAATAGAATTGAAAAAACCCACAAAAATAACAACACTTTTTGTATAGCAATGGCTATGACTGAACACAGAAATAGCAGACATAAAAAAAACCCGCCCTGTTGTAATTGCAGGGCGGGTTTTCTTTTTACAGCGATACCTGTGAAGGTATCGGACTAGCATTTGGTACCCGAGGCCGGACTCGAACCGGCACAGCTTACGCCACTACGACCTCAACATAGCGTGTCTACCAATTCCACCACTCGGGCTAAATCTTATTTCCCCTGCACTGGCGCTGTTACTGGAACATCGCTTGCGGCTGGTGCAGCTTGAGTTTGTGCTGCTGGGGCTTCTGTTGTTACTGGTACATCTGCACTTGCGGGTACTTGTGCAGCTGGCACTTGTTGCGCAGCGGCAGGTACCGCAGGAATACCTTTAACAACAACGTTAGAGTGATTCTTTGCCATAACAGCAAGAGTGATACTCAATACAAAAAATAAGGTAGCAAAAATCGCGGTGGCGCGAGTAAAGAAGCTGCTACCGCCATCACTACCAAATACAGTTTGCGACGCACCAGAACCAAAAGAAGCGCCTGCAGCGGCACCCTTACCTTGTTGTAACAAGATCAATACAATAATTGCAAATGCAGATATTGAATGAATAATAAATACTAACTTTTCCATTGCTGGATCTCTTATTGAGTACTATTAAATTTTGCTGAAACAACTTTAATCATAAATTAATTAATCAGCAGCTTTACAAATTTTCAAAAACTCTTCGGCGTCTAGTGAAGCTCCACCGAGCAGCGCACCATCAATATCCGGTATTGCAAACAACTGTTCTGCGTTACCGGCTTTGACGCTGCCGCCGTATAAAATTCTTACTTCTTCAGCAAGCCCACCCAACTGTGAGCGGATAAATCTATGCACTTCTTGTGCTTGCCCGGGGGTTGCGGTTTTGCCGGTTCCTACTGCCCAGACTGGCTCGTAAGCTACAACTGCGTTGGCAAAAACATCGCGCCCTACATGGGCAAATACTGCTTCTAGCTGCCGGCGAATTACTTCAAGGTGCCAGCCGTTCTCGCGCTGAGCGAGGGATTCACCGATACAGAGTATGGGAATCAAATTTGCGCGCTGTACGGCCATAAACTTTTGAGCAACTTGCTCATCGGTTTCGCCCTGTAAACGGCGGCGCTCATTGTGACCAATTATGACAAATTTGCAATGCAATTCTGCCAACA
>DAOORH010000288.1:0-4808 GCA_035389145.1 Cellvibrio sp. | reverse complement strand
TATTCGCTATGGCGGAAGTGGTATTAGTAGCTGGGTCTATAAGAAGACTTTCAGAGTAGGGCGGGTAGCACAAGCCTGCCTCAGCGCAGCCTTGGGAGGTAACACGCAAGTCAAACGCGGGTGAATCGGCAGGAATTGAAAAATCTACTGTCACCTCGTGGTAGTGAAGTGTCATATCTTTGCCAGCAAATTCGTCGAACTTATGCTTGCCTTCTGGGCTGTGGCTTGGGTTGAGTGTAATTTCTGGCGTGGCGCGGAATTTAAAGCGCTCTTGATACAGGTAGTATTCAGGGGCGATAGTCCAAGTTAGGCTCAGGTTCTTGGTGTTGTTTTCGGCATCCTTAATTTCGCTGCTTAGCTTATAGGCTTCGGTAACCCGTAAATATTCGTGTTGGTTTGATATCAAGGTGGCTTTAGCTGGCGAGGCGTTAGCATTCGGCGCAGGAATCAGATCCACCGCATTAGCATATGGAATTGCCAAAAAGATCAAAGCGGCAAAAAAATAACGCGAGATAGAGAAATTAAAACTAGGGAAACCGAAAGAACTTGGCATATTAAGCGCCTAACGCAAAGTGGATTTGACGAGTGCGGGTTGAGTGCTTGCAAAATGTATTTTTTCGCACGAGCAATACATCTTATTGCCTAGATAGAAAATATTCCAGTTATTCGAACTATGGCATATGCAATAGGATTTTTTGTCAGATGGCATTGGTGATGGTGTTGTTTGGCTTAAACTAAATTACAGGGATACCGAGACGCAAAATTTTGCGTCTCTACCATTGTGCATTATTTAAAAAGCGACATTTTTAATGCGATTATAATCGTCTACACCAACAATCTTTTCTTTTAGGTTGCCAGCCTTAAACACGAGCGCCATACCTACATTTCGAAGACCAAATCGATGCGATATAGCATCTCCGGTATCGATAAACACTGGTACGTTCAATGCAAAGCGTTGTTTGTAATTTTTTATTTCTTCATCACTCATCCACATAGGTGATACGAGAACTTTTATTTTTAACTCTGGCCTTTCTTTTTTTAATCTCGCAATATTATGTGACACTTTTTTACAGTGTTCTGCCAGAGGCTTGTTTGTGTCTAACATATACCAGTCACACCATGCAATGGTGTAGAAAACGACACCATCTTCCGGCAAGGTAAACTGCGGCGATTGAAGTGCAGGTGCCTCTACTAAATATTTTTCCTTCAATTCTGCTTTCTGAAGTGGATTACCTGCAAGTACACTAAGAGCTAGGCTGAGTTGATCATCCGCACTATGACCTTTATGCATTAGCTTCCAATCCTGATCGAAAAGTAAATGATAGGGAGTGCCGACGAACCCAAGTGTTTGCCCTAGTGTGCCATCACTATCAATCGCGGCAGGCATTTCCAATCCATACTCGCGATAAATACGTTTAATATCCTCTTGTGTATCTTCAATGCCAACATTAACCGTTAGAAATTGAATTTTATCGCCATACTTTTTGAAATCTTCTGCCAGCTTCGGCATTTCTTTCAAACAGCTCGCACACCAACTTGCCCAAAACTTAATATAAAGTGGCTTATTTTTTTGAATATCGGCTAATTTGGTTGATTTGCCATCCACAATAGTCACTGTTAGATCAGCGATGGAGGTTTTATTTTGCGATTCACTGGCAGCACTAACATATGCCGAGCCTAGACCGACTATTAAGACAATTAAATAACCGAGGGCTAAAGAAAGTTTCATTATACTTTTTTCCCTAACATACGCTTTAATGTTGCATCTCTATCAATAAAGTGATGTTTCAAAGCGCCCGCAATGTGCAAGACAATTAAAACCATCAATGCATTTCCAAGGTATCGATGCGCGGTTCGACCTGCATCTCGCCAAGCTTCGCTATAAGGTATTGCCTGCCCGTCTTCAGTGTAATTATGCGGAGCCAACTCCAAACCAAAAATGCCAAATCCGTGACCGCTAGCGCCTGAGTTGATCATTCCCGCTAATGGCATGAGAAGAGTCAGAATGAGAAGAAGCCAATGCGTTATTTTTGCCAAACTATGCTCGACCGCTGAGTAACGACTGACAGGAATAGGCCACCCCTGCTTCAACCGCCACAGGACCCGAATAACAATAATGGGGAAAAGTATTAAGCCGATGGATTTGTGGTACCCATATAACGACAGATCTTCGTTTGATGTCATGTAAAGACCGATTGAGGTCAATGTAATAATACCCAGTGCAACAATCCAATGAAGCACTATTGATACAAGGCCTAAATCTTTTTTACGCTGATGAATATCTAAATTAACGCTCATTCTTTGTTACCTCTTGGTAGTTGCCTTAAGTAGCCAGCATGCTACCGCCAAGGTTTGTTGGAGCTCATCAACTTTGTGATAAGACCGAAGAGTTAGGGATGAGGGGATAAAGTGATAAGCGTTAACTTATTGAAAATTATTTAAATTCTTTCTATATCGTTGACTGATGGTGAGTTTAGTTCCGCTGTTTAAAACCAAGGTATCGGCTTGTACAGACGCGATGGCGGTAGGATTGACCAAGTGGGAGCGATGAACCCGAATGAAATTATAAGGGTTGAGTTGTTCTTCTAGCTCTTTCATTGTGGAACGCAATAAATATTGATTGTCTGCGCAATGAAGCTCTACATAATTCCCTGCGGCACTAACAATTTGAATGGTGTTAATGCTAACTGAAACACTTTTATTGCCTTTATAAGCTACCAATGATTCAACTGATGTCTCACTTTTGGACGTTTCAATTTCTTCACTCCTAACTGGGTTGGTCTTTGGGGGACGATGCTCCACTTGGCGGGACGCGAGTGCCCACGCCAGCACAACCAAGAGAGTAATTATCGCGTTGCTTGGCGTAAAATATACCAAACTGGATAAAAATTTTGCGTTAGGATTAAGGTAGAAATCCAAGCTCAAACGAAATGCGATACTGCCAAAAAGTGATGCAACGACTAACAGCCAAAACCTCCCCATTTGTTGCTGACGGCTAAAATAGCTTAAACCTACCAACAAGATGGGCGTTAAAATGATCCAAAATCCATATTCTTGAAAAAACCACACGACAGATTCTGTCAAGCTTTCCTGCCTTGAATTCACGTAACGCATGTAAAGAAAGCAATACATGACAGATACGCCCAACGCAAAACTCCAACCAACCGCCGAAGCCAGTAACGCTTTGTGAGGCAAAGAAAGTCTTTCAAATTTGCTTAATGGTTTGGAATGAGCGTTAGTTTCTTTCATAGAGTGTGGCACGGCAACGAAACTCAAGGTTAAGAGTAATATGGTAATTAAAAAATCTGCCTAGTTTAAGTCAGTCTCCTTTTGCTCCGCGGGTGATCGGCACTGCCCCTGTTTTTTCGCGGAGGATTCTTCTGGATTTGAGACCCCCATGGTAGCAAGAAAACAACTTGGGGTAGAGAAATTAAAACTAGTGAAACTAAAAGAACTTGGCATAATAAGCACCTAACGCAAAGTGGATTTGACGAGTGCGGGAGAGTGCATTCAAGTGTAGTTGAGTTAGCGGTTTGTCAGTTAGCTATGATTGCAGGAGCCGATCGCCATCCGCGCGGAATGGGATTTATAAGTCCATTGTGGGCGTCATGCGTCACAGCGTTAAAAGTTTTTTGGTTTTACCTTTTCCTTTAGTGATTTTTTACAGAGAAAGTATTCATGTTTAGCTTTAGCTCAAAGTCTGCAGTAGTTGTACGTACCATTGGTTTACTTGGGTTGGTTGGCACTTTGGTTGCGTGCCAATCGACCCCTAAGCAAGAAGAGCCGATTGCGCCAGTGGTACAAGTGGCGCCGGTGGCAGTAGAGCTTACGCCGCAGCAAAAAGTAGTTCATCGTTTATTGGCAGAAGCGGATTACTGCTTATCTCGTAACCAACTGCTTAATCCTATCGCCGATAATGCCCATGACCGCTATCGCTCAGTGTTGTTGATGGAGCCTGAAAACGAGCGCGCGATATTGGGTTTACAAGCAATCGCTCTGCGTTTTGTAGATTTAGCGCAAACAGCGGCGAAGCGCGGAAATTTGAGCGAAGCCAATACTATGATTAAGTACGCCAAAAGCATTGATAACAATGCGGTGGTGCAAGACGCTGCGAATAGTTTGCGCAAACAGTTAGTTAATATTCCCGTTGCAAAAACTTATGTGCCCAGTGAGGGTGAAGTGGTGCTAGATGCAAAAATGCTGCAATCCAAAGACCCACTGCTAACAACTCATTTAACGAGCGTTGCACACAAAGCAAAGCAAACCGATCAATTTGTATTAATTATCGCGCGTACCGACGCAGATGGCCGTTGGGTTTATCAACAATTGCGTAACGCTGTGCCCGGTTATTTGGTGCGTGGCGATATTAGAATTGGTTCGCCTGCGCGCGTGAAGTTAGTAAAAACATTGGATTAATTTTTTTGGTCAACATCAAAGGTTTAGTATGAAAAGCTTATTTAAATCTATTGGTGTATTGCTGTTAGTGTTTTCAATATGGCCAGCTACTTTTGCGGCTGAAAATACTCATCCGATTAAAAAAGAAGCTTTGGATATTAGGGTCACCGATGCGTTTTTTTATGTACCTTTGGGGGCAAGTAAAACAACAATGGCATTTTTCACCATCACCAATTATTCCAATGTAAATTTGAGTGTGACGGGGGTGAGTTCACAGGCGGCTAAACAAGTAAGGCTTTTGCCTGAAAACACCTTGGCGCTACCGGCCAAGCAATCGGTCGCCCTAAAATCCAGTGGCCGCTATGTACAAATTAATGAGCTCAAAACACGGCTAAGTACCGGCGACGAGCTAC
>DAOORH010000287.1:0-4818 GCA_035389145.1 Cellvibrio sp. | reverse complement strand
TACGCCCGAGTTAGAAAAATTAAAACACGAAGGTTGGTGGTTTGAACAACTTTACGCAACGGGTACGCGTTCGGTGCGCGGTATTGAAGCGGTTATTTCAGGTTATGCACCTACGCCAGCGCGCAGCGTAGTGAAGCTATCGCTAGCGCAACATAATTTTTACACGCTTGCTTTGGGTTTAGAGCAACAGGGGTATCACACGGAATTTGTCTATGGTGGTGAAGCACACTTTGACAATATGCGTGGTTTTTTTACCGGCAATGGCTTTCAACAAGTGGTTGATCGCAGTGATATTAAAAATCCTGTGTTTGAAGGTAGCTGGGGCGCGAGTGATGAAGATTTGTTTAACAAATCGCTGGAGCGTTTAAAACAATTACATTCTGAAAATAAACCTTTTTTCAGTCTTATTTTCAGCTCATCTAATCATGAGCCTTTTGAGTTTCCCGATGGCCGCATTGAGTTGCATGATGTCAATAAGCAAACCGTCAACAACGCTGTGAAATATGCGGACTATGCATTGGGTAAATTTATAGCTGAAGCAAAGAAGCAAGACTATTGGAAAGATACCGTCTTTTTAATTGTGGCCGATCACGATAACCGCGTGTATGGCGATAGCTTGGTGCCCATTAAAAAATTCCACATTCCCGGCTTGATTTTGGGGGCTGATATTCAGCCTAAACGTATTGCAACTCAGGCGAGCCAAATTGATTTGGGTGCAACTGTGTTGTCATTAATGGGCGTCTCGAGCGAACACCCTATGATTGGCCGTGATTTTGTCAAAGACGGTGAATCAGCTGGTCGTGCAATTATGCAGTTTGATAATTATTTTGCATGGCTTGAAGGTTCCAAGGTAACGCTCTTGCGCCCCAATCAGTCCCCGCTCTTGGGGCATTATGATGCAGCCAAAGGCGAGCTGGTGTTGAGCAAAGAAAGCCCCGACGCAGGCGATGTTGAAAAGGCGATGGCCCATGTGATGCTGCCTTCATTGTTGTATCGTGAGCAGCGGTATAAATTGGCGAAGTGATTTTTTCGAACAGCACCCCCCTCCCAACCTCCCCCTTGAAAAAGGGGAGGAGATAAAGTTCGCTTCGCTCAGGCTTTTCTCTCTGGGATTCAGCCCCGCCCGCTTTTCAAGGGGGAGGTTGGGAGGGGGTTTTATCCACAATCACACTATCAATTGGGCACACTTCTACACAGTTAGGCGAATCATAATAATGTTCGCAGCGAATGCAGGTGTCGGAATTTATTTGGTAGTGTTTGCCGTCCATGGCAATGGAATCACTTGGGCATTCAGGTACGCACATATCACAGTTAATGCAACTGGCATCTATGCGCACTGAAAACGTGTATTGGTTTTTGGTCATGGCGGTGTCAATTATACTGGCAATTCTTTAACCAGCATCGCGTGATCGAGTCGTGCGAACTCTTGGTTTTTGAAAACAGGGGCGGAGATTTGCACGCGATGGCCTGAGCCGGGAGCGACATTAATTGCATTGCCATTCACATCAAATAATTCATTCAACACAAAGCGATGATTGCCGCTGGGTGTCATTAGCAATAAATTATCGCCCAGTGCGAAATTATTTTTCACATTGATTCCGATACGATCTTGATCGGTTAATCCTTCTACTTCACCCACTACTTGCTGTTGGCCAACGCTGTGGCCTTGCTCATAATTTTGCATGACTTGTGTGCTATGACGCTGCAGAAAGCCTTGCGTGTAGCCGCGATTCGCTAAGCCCTCCAGCTCAGTAAAAAGACTTTCATCAAATGCTTCCCCGCGAACTGCTGCATCAATTGCACGGCGATAAACTTGCGCCGTGCGGCCAACGTAATAGGGCGATTTAGTACGGCCTTCAATTTTTAATGAATCCACACCTATCTGCGTTAATTTTTCTACCAGATGTACCGCGCGTAAATCACGTGAATTGAATAAATAGCTGCCGTGTTCATCCTCTTCTAAAGGATAAACTTCACCCGGATGTTCGGCTTGCCGAACTTCTGCTTGCCAAACTTCTGCTTGAGAGACGCTCGCGGTTAGTGGCACATTTTTTTGCGCTGGTTCTTGCACTTGAATAGCTGGAATTTTTGACTGGGCGCTATCAACATTGACGTCGTACTTCCAGCGGCAGGCATTAGTGCAGGCGCCTTGGTTGGGGTCGCGTTTATTCATATAGCTGGAAATTAAACAGCGGCCTGAGTAGGCCATGCAAAGTGCGCCGTGCACAAAAACTTCTAATTCCATTTCTGGGCAACGCTGTTTTATTTCTTCAATTTCGCTAAGGCCAAGTTCGCGCGATAAAATTACGCGCTCAATGCCTACGGATTGCCAAAATTTAACAGCGGCCCAATTCATGGTGTTGGCTTGTACCGATAAATGTAATGGCATTTCTGGATAATGTTCGCGCAATAAGCCAATGACGCCCGGGTCGGAAACGATCAATGCATCGGGTTGTAAATTAATCAGTGGCTGCATATCCGCCACAAAATTTACCAGCTTGGCATTGTGTGGGGCTATGTTGGCCACTAGATATAATTTCTTTTGTTGCGCGTGTGCTATCGCAATACCTTTGGCGAGATTGTCTAGATCAAATTCATTGTTGCGCACGCGTAAACTGTAGCGTGGTTGTCCGGCATAAACGGCGTTTGCACCATAGGCGAATGCCATGTTGAGTGCTTTTAAGCTGCCTGCGGGAGAGAGAAGTTCTGGTGCTTTCATGATCAAGATGATTAGGCTAGGAAAAGGGATGGCAGTGTAGGGATTTTTGTTTGGTTGCCCATTGATCTATCGCAATGCTATTGGGATAAATAAGCTGTTGTCGGTGCTATTTTTCATGCAACAAATAGGTGGTTGCTCAGGTACTATTAGTGCGCAGCGAATAGGTTAATTTTTATTGGTTAGAAAACGTCATTTTTCAGGAAAAGCCTATGGGGTTATTCGATCACTCCCACGAACATATTGATGAGCATGATCTAAGTTCACCGCTCAATGCTGAGGCCGCCAAGCGTACAACGCTGGTGAGTGTGGTGGTGAACATAGTGCTCAGCGCGTTGCAAATTGTGACTGGGTGGCTTTCAGGTTCACAGGCATTAATTGCCGATGGGATTCATTCCCTATCCGATTTGGTATCGGATTTTGTCGTTTTGTTTGCGGGTCATCACAGCAAGGCAGAGCCGGATGCGGATCACCACTACGGCCACTATCGCTACGAAAATGCGGCGTCTTTGGTGCTGGGTGTTTTACTACTGGCGGTAGGCGTGGGCATGCTTTGGTCGGCAATTAACAAAATGATCCACCCTACAGCTTTGGTGCCGGTGAGTAGTCTTGCCTTGTGGGTCGCATTAATTGCCTTGGTCGCCAAAGAGCTTTTGTTTCGTTACATGCTTGCCGTTGCGCAGCGTATTCGTTCGAGTATGTTGATTGCCAATGCATGGCACGCGCGTTCCGATGCTGCCTCGTCGCTAGTGGTTGCCTTGGGGATTGGCGGCAGTCTATTGGGCTATCCCTTACTCGATCCTATAGCTGCGTTAGTTGTAGGGCTAATGGTGGTCAAAATGGGCTTTAGTTTTGCGTGGAATTCCTTGCACGATTTAATGGATCGCGCTGCTGATATTGAAGAGATTGAAAAAATTCGTGCGACAATTTTGGCAACTCCCGGCATTCAAGGTTTGCACGATTTACGTACACGCAAGACTGGCGATTTGATTATTGTGGATGTGCACCTAGAGATTCGCGGCGATATTACGGTCACGGAAGGTCACGATATAGCCGTAAATGCACGCAAAAATGTCATGGCAAGTTTGCCTGTTTTGGATGTTATGACCCACGTTGATCCGGTCTGAATTTGCGGCTGGTCACAGGCTTTTGGTGGGAGCTATCAAGATTCGAATTTAAAGGTTATCCTAAGCAAATAGATACTTTTGATGCCACTATTTTATGCGACGGATAGCAGTCAATAGGAATTATAATTAGATGTTTTCTCAACCATATTTGCCCAATTTATTTGCGTGCGCTTGGTTTAAACCAAGAGCTATTAAACCGCGTCCAATTAAGTATTGCATTTGTTGGTTGCTGACATTTATGTTTGTCGTGAGTGGCCATACATTCGCACAAACTCAAACTCTCAATAAGCAACGTATTACCGCTTCTTATATATACAATTTTGCTAAAAATATTGAATGGCCTAATGAGGCTGGGCTCAACTCATTTGAGATCGCCGTGTTTAGTCCAGACAAAACTCCGGTTTACAATGAGCTGGTGCTGCTTGCAGAAAATGTAAAGCTCAAAAATCAGCCTATTACTGTTAGCCAGATCAATTCGGTTAAAGCCCTCTCTAAATATCAAGTTGTCTATATCGAAAATGCTAACAGTCAGTCAGTGGCAGATATCTATGAGGCCGTTGAAGGCAAGCCAGTGTTGTTAGTCACTTTCGATTTTGCCAATAAGCAATTGGTGATGATTAACTTGGCCCCTTCAGGATCTGATCGTCTGCGCTTTGAAGTCAATAAATCCAATTTACTTAATCAAGGTTTAAAGCCGCTCCCTGAGTTAATTTTAAATGGTGGTACTGAAATTGACGTGGCGAAATTATTTCGCGAAGGTCAATCGTCTCTTGTCACTTTGCAAAAGCAATTGCAAAGCCGCGAAAAAGTTCTCGCCGATCTAACGGCCAAAACACAACACCAAGAAGCGTTGAATGCCGGCTTAGAAACGCAAATGTCTGAGTTGAACAAAAACATTCAAAAAAGCGATAGTCTCATTGCTGCGCAAAATAGTCAGCTTGAAAAAAGCAAACAAGAGCGGTTAGATTTGCTAGC